>NZ_QMFZ01000037.1:0-84795 GCF_003294055.1 Burkholderia reimsis | reverse complement strand
CTGCCGCCCCCGCCGCCTTTCTCGCTGGTTGTCCTAAAAACGATGACAGACAGCCGGCCGCCCCGCTCCTAGTATCTGACTCACCCGACGACGGGAACGCGTCGGATGCCACGGAGACACCGAATGCCGAATACCGGATGGACGCCGGCCCGCACGGCCGCGCGCGCGTCGCCCATCGATCTGCCGCTTCAGGCCCGGCAGCGGGATCTGCATGACGCCCCGGCGGCGGCCGGCCTTTACCGTGACGCATCGCGGCGCCTGCCGCGCGGCACCGGCACATAACCGCCTCCGTCCCATTCAACCCGACCGGGTTCACGCGACCGGACGAGCCCCGCGGCCCGCCCGCGGGACACGTGCGCCCGTCGAACAGCCCCATCCGGAGAAGACACATGCAATACGCCGACACCGCCTACCTGAACGGCCTGCTTTACACCGGCGACGCGCAGCGCCGCTTCGCGCAGGCGCTCGCCACCCGGGACGGCAAGATCGTCGCGGTCGGCCGCGACGACGATATCCGTCCGCTCATCGGCCCCGCGACGCGCACCGTCGACCTGGCCGGCAGGCTGATGCTGCCGGGCCTCATCGACGGCCACGTGCACCCGCTCGAAGGCCACCAGATCCTCGGCGACTTCGACCTGTCCGGCATCAACGATCCCGACACGATCATGCAGCGCATCCGCGCCTGCGCCGATGCGACGCCGAACGAGCCGTGGGTCTATCTCGGCGGCGCCAACCTGGCCGCATTCGGCGCGTATCCGACCCGCGAACTGCTCGACCGGGTCGTGCCCGACCGGCCGCTGCTCGTGGTCGGCTTCGACGTGCACAGCGGCTGCCTCAACACGAAGGGCCTCGAAGCGGCCGGCATCCACGCCGACACGCCCGACCCGGCCGGCGGCGTTTACGAACGCGATGCGTCCGGCGCGCCGAACGGTGTCGTGCACGAAGCGGCGTTCTATCGCGTCTGCCCGCTCATTCCGCAACTGAGCCCGGCCGGCTACCCGAAGTCGCTCGCGAAAGCGCACGCGATGGCGCACGGCTACGGCATCACCGGCTGGTTCGACGCACGCGTCGAGGAGGCCGAACTCAAGGCGTATGCCGACGCGCAGCGCGCGGGCACGCTGAAGGTGTACATGAGCGCGGGCCTCTATGCGAACCCGCGCCGCGATCCGCGCGAGCAGGTCGAGCGCTTCGCCGCATGGCGTCGCGCGTACGAATGCGACAACTTGCGCCTGCATACGGTGAAGATCTTCGTCGACGGCGTGCCCGAATCGAAAACCGCCGCGCTGCTCGAGCCGTACGCCGGCACCGACGACTGCGGCCTCGCGCTGTGGAGCCAGGACGCGCTGAACGAGATCTGCCTGCTCGCCGATTCCGCCGGCTTCGACCTGCACTTCCACACGCTCGCCGACCGCGCGGTGCGCATGACGCTCGACGCGCTCGAATATGTCCAGATCCGCAACGGCATGCGCGACCGCCGCGCGCAGCTCGCGCACCTGCAGCTCGTCGATCCGGCCGACATGAGCCGCTTCAACCGGCTCGGCGCGATCGCCAGCGTGCAGACGCTGTGGACGGCCGCGCGCGAAGAGCAGCAGCAGCTCTATCGCGACCTGCTCGGCGCCGAACGCACCGCGCGCAACTATCCGTTCCGCAGCCTGCGCAACGCCGGCGCGATGCTCGCGGCCGGCTCCGACTGGTCGGTCAGCACGATGGACCCGATGCAGATCATCCAGACGGGCGTCACGCACCTGCTGATCGACCAGCCCGACAGCCCGCCGTGGAATCCGCACGAACGCCTCGACCTGCTCACGATGCTCGAGGCCTATACGGTGAACACCGCGTATGCGCTGCGCTTCGACGACTGCACGGGTTCGCTCGAGGCGGGCAAGGACGCGAGCTTCGCGATCCTCGATCGCAATCCGTTCGCCCATCCCGTCGAGACGTTCGCGCAAACCCGCGTGATCGAGACGTGCTTCCGCGGCGAAGTCGTGTACGCCGCGCCAGGCTGGGCCGACTGAAGCACGAACCCGGCGGCCGTCAGGCGACACCGAGCGCCAGCACCTGCTCGGTCGTCAGCACGTCGCCGAACGTGTCCGACAGCGCAGCCAGCGTCGCGCGATGGAGGTCGCGGTGCGATACCGTGCCGCCCTCCGCGATGTCGAGGTCGCGCGTCGCGCAGGCATCGTCGACGACGATCACCGCGTAGCCGAGCGGCACCGCATCGCGTGCCGCGCCGGCCACGCAGGCATGCGTCATCAGGCCCGTGACGATCAGCGTGTCGATACCGGCCGCCTTCAGGCGTGCATCGATGTCCGTCGTCGGGAACACGCTCACCGAGGTTTTCTTCACGACCGCGTGATGCGGCGCCGGCTGCAGGCTCGCGTGAAAGCGGAAGCCGTCGCTGCCGTCCGCGAAGATCGGGCTGTCGGGCGAATCGACGTGCTGGACGTGAAACACCGGAATGCCCGCGCGATCGGCGAACGCGATCACGCGCTGCGCATTGCCCAGCGCGCGCGGTCCCTCGGGAATCGGCAGCCGGCCGCTGAAGTATTCGTTCTGGAAATCGATCACCAGCAGCGCGGTGCGGGCGGCGGCGATCGACGTCGGCGCGGTCGCGCCCGCCAGGGTACGGATGGTCGGATGTTGCATGGGTCGCTCTCTCGGTTGGCGTATCGAAGGAACGGCGCGCCGGGCCAGCCGGCGCCGCCGGACGCGGCCCGGACGTTTCCCGGCCGCGAGGCGCCAGTGTCGGGCCGCGCGGCCGGGCGCGACAGCCGCGCGCGGGACAACGTCCGACAGGATCGGGCCAACGTGCCCGCCGCCTACGACAGCGCGGCCGTTCGCGCACCCGGCTGCGTGCGGCCATACGCGACCATCATCAAGAAGCTGAGCAGGAAGCCCGCGCCGCCGATCAGCAGCAGGCCGATCTCGCCGAACACCGGCAGCAGGTTCGTGAGCGCCCCCGTGACGACCCACGCGACGGCCATCACCGAGCCCGCGACGCCGAGTGCCCAGCCTTGCCGGTCCTCGCTGACCGCATCGGAGAACGCCGTGTACATCGTCGTATAAGCGACCATGTCGAAGCAGCCGACGACCATCGCGAGCGCCCACAGCACCGGCTCGTGCGGGAACAGCGCGGACAGGACCTGGCCGACGCCCGCGACGAGGAGGCCCGTCTTCGCGATGTCGACCACGCGCCATACGCGCAGCATCAGCCGCACGACGAACAGCAGGCCGAACACGAAGCAGAGGCCGATCACGCCGCTGAACAGCCCGAGCCGCGCGCTCGTGTAGCCGAACTTCGCCTGCAGCAGCAGCATGATGGTCTGCAGGTAGAGCCCGTAGCCGACCTGCATCAGGAAGAACACCACCGACAGGAACGCGACGTTGCGCTGGCGCGCGGCCTCCCCGATGATGCGCAGCGGCAGCAGCGGATCGATACGCGTGTCGCCGCGCGGCACGGCCGAGTCGCGATACGACGCCCAGGTCCAGAACGCGCCGATCAGCGACAACCCGGCGACGAGCACGAACGGCGTGCCGTAGTCGAACAGCGGCGAAATCGTGCGGTCGGACGTGACGCCGCCGAGCACCGGGCCGACGATCACGCCCGCGCTGAAGGCGAGCGACATGATGCTCATGTTGTACGCCTTGTTTTCCGGCGTGCTCAGGTCGGTGATCGCCGCCTGCGCGATGCCCTGGCAGCCGGCCATCAGCCCGGTGAGCCCGCGGCCGGCCAGCAGCAGCGCGACGCTCGCATGCCACGCACCGGCCGCCATCATCGCGTAGCCGGCCGCGAGGCCGGTCACGCACAGCAGCAGGATCTTGCGGCGGCCGTAGCGATCGGACAGTTCGCCCATCAGCGACGAGCCGAAGAACATGCACAACGGATAGATCCCGTAGCCGAGACCAAGGTAGAAATTGCGCGCGTGCGCGCCGGCGTCGGCCGGCAGGATGCCCGCGTGCGGATCGCTGAAGATCGCGGACATCATCGGATAAACGAGCCCGAATCCCATCGCGTCGAGCGCGATCGCGAGCAGACAGGGGCCGAGCAACTTGTAATCGAGCCGGGACATGGCGACCTTCCGGACAGAGTGGATGATCGCCCAAGCGTAACGACCGGGCGGCGGCCGCGGTAGGCCGCCGCCCGCGATGCTGATCATCGGCCGTACCGATACCTACCCTGACGCCGCGCCCGATCGGTCGCCGCCATGCCCGACTCCGGCTCATGGCGTCCGGCCCGGGACCGATCAGACGCGGAGGCGCGCATCGGCCTTCACGTCGACAGCCGGACGATCCCGTAAGGATTGAACTTGAAGTCGTCTGCGTCGTGAGACCTGTCGTCGATCAGGGATGCATCGTACGCCTGCAACGCCGCATCGATCCCGTGCCGCGCGATCGCGTCGGCAACGCTATCGATGACGACGACCGCGTCGCGATCGCTTCCGCGCAAGCGCGGCACCTGCACGTCCGGCAGACCGGCCAGATGAAAACCCACACTTTCGAAGTAACCGTCCGACGCCAGCGGGCGCAACGCGAACGCCAGCCGGCACACCCGGTTCTGCGCGAGCGCGTCGTCGGCGTCGGTCGCGACCGCTCCCATCCGGATCAGCTCCCGCCACCGGTGCAGCCCGTGCGCCACGCCCGCGCTTTCTCCCTTGACCGCCACCGCACCGGCGTCGATCAGCCGGTCGATCAGGAACAGCGCGCCGATCGACGCACGCACGGCATTCTCCCGCGTCATGCGCGGGCCGAGCACATACAACACCGACTGGTGCGTGCCGACTGCTTCTTCGTCGGCCGGCGTCCAGGCATCCGCCGCGACGCGGTCGCGGCAGACCTCGAACGAACGGCTCATCCGCTCGTCCGGCTCGGCGGCGGAATACGCGTCATCGATGCCGAACCCCGTCGCGAATTCCGCAATCGCCGCGTTCGCCGCATCGCGCAGGGGCTGCAGTTCCCGATCCCTGCCGAGAAAGCACAGCACATGACGCGGCTGCGCCGGCGCGTCGACCGACCGCGCGGCCTGTCGGTCGAATTGAGACATAACGTCCGCGCGTGCCCTGCCGCCACCGAGCAGTTTCTTCAACCTCGAAAGCATTCGCCATTCCCCCCGCCGACCTTGTGTGCCGCCATCATAGCGGCTTGCGACGGCGCAGAGACGAATGCGTCGATACGCTCGACGACGGCATTCCGATCGGACAGCGCTCGCCTGCGCGCCGGAATCCGGCGGCGGCAGCCGCCCGTTGCTACTTGACGCTCAGCGGTTCACCCTGAAATTGCCGGCGCGCGAGCACGCACGGCGCACCGTCGTGCATGAACACACTGGCAAGCAGTCCAAACGATGCCGCGAACAGCACGTACCAGGCGGGCGCGACGGGCGACCCGCTCACGTGCGTCAGCCACGTGACGATGAACGGCGCGAAGCCGCCGAAGATCATCACCGCGACGTTGTACGCGAGCGCGATGCCGGTCGAACGCGAGCGCGTCGCGAACTGTTCGGCGAGCGCGGTAGGCGCAGGGCCGTAGCAGATGCCGATGATCGTGCAGATCGCCAGCTGCATCACCAGCAGGCGCTCGATGCTCGGCGCGGCGGCCAGCCACGAGAACAGCGGATAGGTGAGCGTCAGCATCGCCAGCATGCCGGCGATCAGCACGGGCCGCCGGCCGATGCGGTCGGATACGAGCGCCGCAACCGGAATCGTCACCGTCAGCAGCGCGACCGCCACCATCTGCACCTTGAAGACCTGGTCGAGCGGCAACCCGAAGGTCTTGTGCGCGAACGTCGGCAGATTGACGAGCATCACGTAGAACACGGCCGTGCCGGTGATCGTCTGCCCCATCGACACCAGCACGCCGCGCAGGTTGTCGCGCAGCACGCGCGACACGCTCGCCGGCGGCTCGACCGTCGACTTGCTCGCGTCGAGGAACGCCTCCGTCTCCTCCATGTGCCGGCGGATCCACAGGCCGACCGGCCCGATCAGCAGCCCGAGCGCGAACGGCACGCGCCAGCCCCAGCTATGCAGCGCCGCCTCCGACAGCGACTGCGTGGCCCACGCGCCCATCGCCGCGCCCGAGAACACCGCGAGACACTGGCCGATCAGTTGCCACGATCCGTACAGCCCGCGCCGGTTCTCCGGCGCGCTTTCCACGAGGAACGCGGTCGCGCTCGCGTATTCGCCGCCGGTGGCGAAACCCTGCAGCAAGCGCGCGACGACGATCAGGACAGGTGCCGCCGGGCCGATCGTCGCGTACGACGGCGCGAACGTGATGAGCGCGATCGACAGCGTCATCAGGAAGATGATGAGCTGCATCGCGGCCTTGCGGCCTTGGCGGTCCGCATAGAGCCCGAGCAGGACGCCGCCCACCGGGCGCATGAAGAAGCCCACGCCGAAGGTCGCAAGCGACATCAGCAGCGACGCGTACTGGCTCCCGGCGGGAAAGAACAGCCGCGCGATGATGCCGGAGAAGAATCCGTAGACGATGAAGTCGTACCACTCGAGGGTGTTGCCGACGACAGCGGCAACCACCTGCCGATGCCGCGAGTTCCGACGTGAGTCGCGCATGCTTGTCTCCTGCAGTCTCATGGCGCCGCACCGCATGCGTGCCGCGTTCCGTGGCACGCAAAGGCGAACCGGCTGTTCGTATCGCCGGCCGGTGAGGCACGGGCTCGCACCATCGGAACCTCGCGGCCCGCGCACACGATCGGCGTGAAACGATCATAGGGACGCCGAAAACCCGCATCAATTAACGACCGCGGCAGACGATTAGCCGGAGATTAAATGTTCCCCCGCCGGGCTCCGCCACACGAAAACCCCGGAAATTCGCGCATTGTTGCGGCTCCGGTTCTGCGGCAGAATCGTCGGCCGCCCTTCCCGTCGTCCGCACCATGCGCAACCGCATCAACGAAGAGATCACGTTCCGCAAGCTCGAGGTGCTGCTTGCCTTCATGGAAGCCGGCAGCCTCGCGAAGGCCGCCGAGGCGCTGGGCGTCAGCACCGTCAGCGTGCACCGCGCGCTGCACACGCTCGAGGAAGGGATGCACTGCGCGCTGTTCCGCCACGAGGGGCGGAACCTGATTCCGACCGATGCCGCGCAGGTGCTCGCCGAAGTCGCCGGCGAAGTACTCAAGACGATGACGGACGGGATCCGCTCGACGCGCGAGGCGGCCGGCTACGGTGCCGGCCAGTTGAAGATCGGTTCGCTCTATTCGTTGACGATCCGCACCGTTCCGGAAGTCGTGATCGCGCTGAAGGAACGCCGCCCCGAGTTGCAGGCCGAGCTGGTGCTCGGCTCGAACGCCGACCTGCTCGACAAGCTCCGGCAGGGCGCGATCGACGCGACGCTGATGGCGCTGCCCGAACCGGACGCCGAGATCGAATCGATCGCGTTGTTCGAGGACGAGATGTTCTTCGCCGCGCCGGTCGGCTCGCCGTACGCGCAGCATGACGCAATCGATCTTCGCACCTGCGACGACGCGCCGTTCGTGTCGCTCGGCGAAGGTTTTGCGACGCATCACGGCTTCACGGAAGCGTTTCGTGCGGCCGGCGTCACGCCGAACGTCGCGATGCGGGTGGGCGACATCTTCTCGCTGATCAACCTCGTGTCGGGCGGCGTCGGCTGCTCGCTGCTGCCCGGCCGCGTGCGCGACCTGTTCGCGCACAAGATCGCGCTCGTACCGCTCGCGGGGCCCACGATCCGCCAGACGATCGGCCTGAGTTTCCTGCACCGGCGTGAACGCGACCCGAACCTGCTCGCGCTCGCGACCGTGTGCCGGCTGACGGTCAAGGGGCCGAACGCGCGGTAACGCGCAGGTCGCACGGCGGCAAGCTCCCTGTCCTTTCCGCTTCACGCACCGACGTCGTCGCGGCGGCGCGCCCCCGTCACGCTAGAGGTCGCGCGCGCACTCATCCATTCGGACGGCACGCCGCGCGTGCTTTGTTGCGATCATGGCCGTCATTCATCGCACGGCACGCACACGTGCGTCCGCCACGGAGACGCCATGAACGACCCAGTCCTCGGCCCCATCGACCAGATCGGCTACGTGGTCGCCGATCTCGACCGCAGCATCGCGCGCTGGCGCGAACGCCACGGCATCGGCCCGTGGACCGTTTTCCGCAACGTACGCCTCGACGGCCATCATCTCGGCGAGCCGGTGTCGGTCACGATGAACGTCGGGCTCGCGTATCGCGGCAATCTGCAGATCGAACTGATTCACGTGACGAGCGACACGTCGTCGCCATACCGCGATGCGCACGGGCAAGCGCTCGTCGGGCTGCATCACGTCGCGTGGGTCGTCGACGATCTCGATGCGGCGATCGCACGGCTCACCGCACGCGGCTTGCGCGTCGTGTTCGAAGCCGGCAACCCAGCCACGCGCGTCGCGTATCTCGACGACCCCGACGACCCCGGCGTGCGCATCGAAGTCATCGAAGGCGCCGGCATGCGCGACATGATCGCGCGCGGCATCGCCGAATCACACACCGGGGACGGCACGGATCCGGTTCGCATCGTCGACGCGGCGGCCGCCTCCGCATGAGCGGACCCGCGCGCCAACCACACTCAACAGGAGCAAGCAGCATGAAACGACTCGAAGGCAAGGTGGCGCTGATCACGGGCGCTGCGCGCGGCCAGGGCGAAGCGGAAGCGCGCCGGTTCGTCGCCGAAGGCGCACGCGTGGTGATCGCCGACGTGCTGGACGACGCCGGCCGGCGCGTCGCGGCCGAACTCGGCGACGCCGCCCGATTCCAGCATCTCGACGTGACGAGCGAGGCCGGCTGGCAGACTGCCGTCGATGCAACGCTCGCGCATTTCGGCCGGCTCGACATCCTCGTGAACAACGCGGCCATCCTGAAGCTCGTGCCGATCGAAGCGTGTTCGCTCGACGACTATCGCAAGGTGATCGACGTGAACCAGGTCGGCTGCTGGCTCGGCATGAAATCGGCCGTGGCCGCGCTGAAGGAAGCCGGCGGCGGCTCGATCGTCAACGTGTCGTCGACGGCCGGGATGGAAGGCGTCGCGGGCGGCAGCGCGTACGTGTCCAGCAAGTTCGCGGTACGCGGAATGACGAAGGCCGCCGCGCTCGAATTCGGCCGCTACGGCATTCGCGTGAACTCGGTGCACCCGGGAGGCATCGATACCGTGATGGCGCGCCCGCCCGAGTTCGCGGATTTCGATCCGTCGTCGATCTACAGCGGCCTGCCGATCGCGCGCATCGGCAAGCCCGAGGAAGTCGCCAGCCTCGTGCTGTTCCTTGCGTCCGACGAATCCGCGTACTGCACGGGGTCGGAATTCATCGTCGACGGCGGGATGCTCGCGGGCAGCACGTTCCACTGACACGCATCGAACCTGGCAGGCGTTTTCGTTTGCGGCGGCGGCACGTGGAAGTTACGGCCCCCTCCTGTCGCGATCACACGCCCGGAAACGACGATACCGCCGGCGGCGCTCCCGCGCGGCGGCATCGTCATCTGCGCAGCGACGCACCACGCGCCGCTCAATATCCCTTCGGCTGGATCGCCGGCGCGCCGTTGCCGCGCGCCGCCTGCGTGCCGCCGCGCACGAAGCGGCGCCCGTGCGGGCCGTACACGCCGTCCGGTTCCGGGTACAACGTCAGCAGCACGAAATACAACACCCCGCCCATCACCAGCGACACCGGCACGCTCAGGTCGAGCCCGCCCGCGAGGTGGCCGAGCGGCCCGACGAACTGGCCCGGCAGGTTCACGAACGACAGCCCGACGAACGCGGCCGGCAGCCACGCGCCCATCGCGCGCACGTTCCAGCCGTGCGTGAACCAGTAATGGCCGCCGCGCAGCCCGCGGTTGAACACCTGCAGGTCATCGGCGAGATAGTGGCCGCGCCGCGTCACGTAGCCGATCACCATGATCGCCATCCACGGGCAACTGAAGGTATCGATCAGCGTCGAGAACGTCGCGACGCTTTCGACGAGGTTGAACCAGAAGCGGCCGACGAAGATGAACGCGATCGCGATCGTGCCGATCAGCAGCGTCGCACGCACGCGATTCAGGAGGCGCGGGAACATGCTCGACACGTCCAGGCCGGTACCGTACAGCGCGGTCGTGCCGGTCGACATCCCGCCGATGATCGCGATCAGGCACATCGGCAGCAGGAACCAGCGCGGCGAGATCGCGAGCAGGCCGCCGACGTAGTCGTTCGACGCAATGAATGCGGGTGCCTTCGCCGCGATGATCGTCGCGGTCGCGAGGCCGAAGAAGAACGGCACGAAGGTCGCGATCTGCGCGGCGAACACGGCACCCATCACACGATGCTTCGGCGTGTGCTGCGGGATATAGCGGGCCCAGTCGCCGAGCGTCGACGCGAACGACACCGGGTTGCTCAGCGCAACCAGCACCGCGCCGACGAACGCGGCCCAGAAGCCCGCGCTGCCCTGCTGCACCGTGCCCGCGTAGTTCATGTCGAACAGGCCGGCGAACGCGAACAGGCCCGCGACGAACAGCACGCTCGCGGCCCACACGGCGATCTTGTTGACCCACAGCATGAAGCGGAAGCCGTAGATGCAGACGATCAGCACGAGCACCGCGAACACCATGTACGCCGCACCGAGCGTGAAGCCGTTGACCGGCACGCCGACCATGTTGTGCGCGCCGCCGACGAGCGCGTCGCCCGAGCTCCACACCGCGAGCGAGAAGAACGCGATCGACGTGAGCAGCGCGAGGAACGAGCCGACGATCCGGCCGTGGATGCCGAAATGCGCGCCGGACGACACGGGGTCGCTGGTGCCGTTGCGCGGGCCGAACAGGCTCATCGGCGCGAGGATGCAGGTGCCCGCGAGCACGCCGAGCACGATCGCGCAGACACCCGCCTTGAACGACAGCCCGACCAGCACGGGAAAGCTGCCGAGCACCGATGTGGAAAACGTATTGCAGCCGCCGAACAGCAACCTGAACAGATCGATCGGCCGTGCATAGCGCGATGCATCGGGAATGCGCTCGAAACCGAACGATTCGACCTGCGTAATCCTGCCTTCACTCATTTGTCTCCAGCTCCTCTTGTGCATCTGTACGGCCCAGGACTGCGGCGATACGACACATCGTCATCGATTCGCGGCCACTCTAAACCGGATCGCGCGGCGCAAATATCACGCATTCGAGACGTTTACGACGAAGGAGAACAATGTTTCCCGGCAGACCGGCGGCTGGCGCCCGCGCCATCCGTTCAGCGCGGGCGATGCGACGTCAGTTCGCGCGCGCTGCCGCCGGTGCGCGGCATGCGACCAGGCCCCGCTGAACGGCTTGCCGCGCCTCGATATCGGCGAGCCAGCGCTCGACGTGCGGGTAGCCGGCAAGGTCGAGATCGAGCTCGGCCGCCGCGCGCAGCCACGGGAACGCGGCGATGTCGGCGATCGAGTACCGCGACGAAGCGAGATACGCCGATTCCGCCAATCGGCCGTTCACGACGCCATAGAGGCGCCGCGCTTCGTTCCGGTAGCGCTCGATCGCTTGCGCATTGACCGTCGTCGATGCATGCAGGAACCACCAGAGCTGGCCGAGCATCGGCCCGATCCCGCCGATCTGGAAGTGCAGCCATTGCTGCACCGCCGTGCGCTCGGTCAGCGTTTCCGGATGCAGAAAACGCGTCTTCGCAGCGAGATAGCTGAGGATCGCACCGGATTCGAACACGGTCAGTCCGGTGTCGTGGTCGACGATGGCCGGGATCTTGCCGTTCGGGTTGATCGCGAGATACGCCGGGCTGCGCTGCTCGCCGGCGGACAGGTTCACGTGCACGCGCTCGTGCGCGAGCCCGGCCTCCTCCAGGTAGATCGCGATCTTGTGCCCGTTCGGCGTGTCGGCCGTATAGAACGTGAGGGAATGCGTCGAAGTCATGTCGGTCCTTGTCTTCCGGTTGTCGTTGCAACTACAATCGTTGCAATTGCAATCCTATGCCGGAACCGACGCCCCGGCGACATGCCAATACCAGAAGGAGGGACATGCAGACAGCGCGATCCGGTCCGCCCGTGCGGACGCCCGACACCCGCCGCGCCGCGGTGGCCTGCCTCGAAAGACTGCTGACGCAGCGTCTCGCGCCGCGTGGCCGTGCGGTGTCGCCGCTCGGCGCGATGCGCGCGGCCGCCGATTGCCTCGCACGCGATGCGGCGACATCGGAACACGTCTGGATCGTGCGAGCGGACACGCGTGCGCCGTTTGCAGACGCGGGGGCGCATCGCCGCATCAGCGCGTGGCCGCTGCGGTTTCTCGATGCGCGCAAGCGGTTCGAGCGGCCGCTGCTGTACCTGCTGCATGCACGCGCGACCGACCGGCTGCGGCTGGCGTCGATCGAAACCGTCGACCGAGGGATCTTCGTGAACGATGCCGAAACGCTCGCATCGTCCTGGCCGAAAGGCGTGACGCCCGACGTCCCGCACTGGCTGGCCGCGAACCCCGCGTGCACGCCATACGATCCGGCCTCGGGACATGAGGCGATCGCGATCCTGCGCCACGCGCTGCGAACGCTTTATGTCGCCGGCCAGCCGGGGTTCTGCTACCTCGCGAGCCACGACGACCCCGTGCCCGACGCGAAACCGCTGTCGGCCACCGCGGCCCGCGATGCGTTCAGCGGCATGGTGCGGGCCGGCCGTCGGGCGGCGGCCGGCGCGGCCGCCCGGATCCGGCTGTGCGGCGCGGGCAGCACGCTGGCACAGGTGCAGGAGGCGGCCGATCTGCTGCGCGACGAATGGCGCGTCGATTCGACGATCTGGAGCTGCCCGAGCTACACGCGGCTCGCCCGCGACGGTCACGCGGCCGACCGGTGGAACCTGCTGCATCCGCACGACGAGCCGCAGGTCCCGCATGTGCGCCGATGCATCGGCGACAGCCGCACGCCGGTGCTCGCCGTGACGGGCTATGCGCGGCACGTCGCCGCGCAGATCGGCGCGTTCGTCCCGGCCCGCTTCGCGGCGCTCGGTGCGGACTCGGCGGCCCCGGACGCCGGCGCACGCGCGCCGAACGCGCGCTGGATCGCCGCGGTCGCGCTTCGCCTGCTGGCCGACGACGGCCGCGTGCCTGCCGACTGGGCCGTGCAGGCGATGCGCCGCCACGCGAGCGGCTGACGTGCCGGCGGCCGGCCGCTACTTCGCGTCGGCTGCCGCCTCGCGCGCCGCGGCGGTCGCACGATCGAGCGCGGCGGCCATCGCTGCCTGCTCCTTGCCGCCGAACTGATCGAGGAAGAGTTCCGCGACCGTCGACTGGTACACCTTCCACATCTTCTTGCGCAGCGTGCGCCCCTTGTCGGTGATGCTCGCGTACGCGGCGCGGCCGTCGTCCGCCGAACGGGCGCGCGTGACGAGCCCTTCCTGTTCGAGCCGGTCGACCAGCCGCGTGAGGTTGTAACGCTCGATCGCGAGCACGTCGGCCAGCTCGTGCATCCGGCGCGTGCCGTCGGGCCCGCTCTCGAGCCCCCACAACGCGTCGTACCACGCATACGCCGGCAGGCCGGCAGCCGCGAGGCGGCGCTCGATTTCGCGAATCATCGTCCGGTGCGCGCGGACGAACGAGAACCACAGATCGGGTTCGGGTGCGCTCATGTCAGGTCGTTCCTCTCATTGAATTGCAGTTGCAATTAAATTTTACCTCGATAACAATTGCCGCCATACGATTGCAATTGCAATTGCAATTATCTGCCCGCCGATCGACGGGCGTCCCGTCGCGCGATGCGCCGCCACGACCGCCGCCCCGCGCAGCCTTATGCTTCTGGAGACATTGCATGACCGCACCTCTCGCGCTACCCGACATCGACCCGCAGGAAACCCGCGAATGGCTCGATGCGCTCGAATCCGTGATCGCGATCGAAGGCCGCCCGCGCGCGCATTACCTGATCGACCGGCTTTCCGACCTCGACGCGGCACGCCACGGCGACCTGCACGGCCGCGTGACGACCGCGTACGTGAACACGGTGCCGCGCGAACGGCAGCCGGCCTATCCGGGCGATCTCGCGCTCGAACGGCGCCTCAACGCGATGATCCGCTGGAACGCGATGGTGATGGTGCTGCGTGCCGGCCGGCATTCGAACGTCGGCGGGCACATCGCGACCTACCAGTCGGCCGCGGTGCTGTACGACGTCGGGTTCGATCACTTCTTCCGCGGCCGCACCGATACCTTCGACGGCGACATGGTCTACATCCAGGGCCATTCGGCGCCCGGCATCTACGGCCGCGCGTACCTGGAAGGTCGCATCACGGACGCGCAACTCGACAACTTCCGCCGCGAGACCGGCCGCGAAGCGGGACGCGACGGGCTGTCGTCGTATCCGCATCCGCGGCTGATGCCGGATTTCTGGCAATTCCCCACCGTGTCGATGGGGCTCGGGCCGCTCACGGCCGCGTATCAGGCGCGCTTCATGCGCTACCTCGAATATCGCGGGCTGAAAGCGCATCAGGGCCGCAAGGTCTGGGCATTTCTCGGCGACGGCGAAATGGACCAGCCCGAATCGCTCGCCGCGATCTCGCTCGCCGGGCGCGAACGGCTCGACAACCTGATCTTCGTCGTCAACTGCAACCTGCAGCGTCTCGACGGCCCGGTACGCGGCAACGGCAAGGTCATCCAGGAACTCGAGGGCACGTTCCGCGCGGCGGGCTGGAACGTCGTGAAGGTGATCTGGGGCGGCGGCTGGGATCGCCTGCTCGAACGCGACACAACGGGCCTGCTGCGTCAGCGCATGATGGAATGCGTCGACGGCGACTACCAGACCTTCAAGTCGCAGAGCGGCGCATACGTGCGCGAGCATTTCTTCGGCAAGTATCCCGAGCTGCTCGAGCTCGTCGCCGACCTGTCCGACGACGACATCTGGAAACTCGCGCGCGGCGGCCACGATCCGGAAAAGGTGCATGCGGCCTATACGCAGGCGATGCACGCGGACGGGCGGCCGACCGTCGTCCTCGCGAAGACGGTCAAGGGCTTCGGAATGGGCGAAGCCGGCGAAGGCCAGAACGTGAACCACCAGTTGAAGAAGATGAGCGCGGACGCCGTACGCGCGTTCCGCGACCGCTTCGCGCTGCCGGTCAGCGACGCGCAACTCGACGACCTGCCGTACCTGAAACCCGAACCCGGCAGCGCCGAGGCACGCTACTTCGCGGAACGCCGCGCCGCGCTCGGCGGCCACGTACCGGCCCGCTTCAGCGACGTGGCGCCACTGCCGGTGCCGCCGCTCGCCGCATTCGACGCGCAGCTCAAGGACAGCGGCGAACGCGCGCTGTCCACGACGATGGCATTCGTGCGCATCCTCGGCACGCTGCTGAAGGACCCGGCACTCGGCAAGCTGGTCGTCCCGATCGTTCCGGACGAATCCCGCACGTTCGGGATGGAGGGGCTGTTCCGCCAGATCGGCATCCACTCGCATCTCGGCCAGCTCTACACGCCGCAGGACGCGGGCCAGCTCAGCTACTACCGGGAAGCGAAGGACGGGCAGATCCTGCAGGAAGGGATCAACGAATCGGGCGCGATCGCGTCGTGGATCGCGGCCGGTACCGCCTACAGCAACCACGGACTGCCGGCGATCCCGTTCTACATCTTCTATTCGATGTTCGGGCTGCAGCGGGTCGGCGATCTCGCGTGGGCGGCCGGCGACGCGCGTACGCGCGGCTTCCTGCTCGGCGCGACGTCGGGCCGCACGACGCTGATGGGCGAAGGGCTGCAGCACGACGACGGGCACAGCCACGTGCTGTCGTCGGTGATTCCGAACTGCGTGTCGTACGACCCGACCTATGCGTACGAACTCGCGGTGATCGTGCGCGACGGCCTGCGGCGGATGTTCGCGGAACAGGAGGACGTCTACTACTACATCACGCTGCTCAACGAGAACTACCCGCATCCGGCGCTGCCCGACGGCGCGGAGGCCGGCATTCTCAAGGGCCTCTACCTGCTGCGCGAAGGCGCGTCGCGCGCGGCCGACGTGCCGCACGTGCCGCACGTGCAGTTGATGGGCAGCGGCGCGATCCTGCGTGAAGCGATCGCCGCGAGCGACCTGCTCGCGCAGGACTTCGGCGTGTCGAGCGACGTGTGGAGCGCGACGAGCCTGAACGAGCTGCGCCGCGACGGGCTGGCCGCCGAACGCTGGAACCTGCTGCACCCCGATGAAGCGCCGCGCGTGCCGTACGTGCAGCAATGCCTCGACGGCCGCACGGGGCCGGTGGTCGTCGCGACCGATTACATGAAGATCGTCGGCGACCAGATCCGTGCGTTCGTCGACGGCCGGCGCTTCGTGTCGCTCGGCACCGACGGCTTCGGCCGCTCGGATACGCGCGACGCGCTGCGCACGTTCTTCGAGGTCGACCGGCACTTCATCGTGGTCGCGGCGCTGAAGGCGCTCGCCGACGACGGCGCGATCCCGCGTGCACGCGTCGGCGAAGCCATCCGGCGCTACGGCATCGACATCGACAAGATCGATCCGGCCAGCGTGTAGTCACGCGCCGCGCGGCAGGCAGGTTGCGTCGGCCTGCCGCGCCGCCTTGCCCGCGCTACTGCCCCGCCTGCGCGAGCGGGCGTTGCGGCCCCTGCCCCGTTCCCGACGGCCAGCCGCCCGCAAGCGCCTTGTACAGCGCGACCGTCGACACCGCACTGCGCATCTGCCCGTCGGCCGCCGCATCCTGCGCCTGCAGCAGCGTGCGTTGGGCGTCGAGCACTTCGTAGTAGTCGATCGCGCCCGCCGAAAAACGCGCCTGCGCCAGTTGCGCGGCACGCGCGCTGTCGGTCGCGGCCCGCACGAGATGGTCCGTCTCGTCACGCGTGCGTGCCGCACGCAGCAGCGCGTTCTCCGTTTCCTCCAGCGCCCCGAGCACGGTCTGCCGGTATTGCGCAAGCTGCCCGGCCGCTTCCGCATCGCTCGCGGCGATCCGTGCGCGCACGCGGCCGACGTCGAGGAACGACCAGTCGATGCCAAGCGCGATCAGGTTCGTATCGCTGCCCGCGCGGAAGAACCCGTAGCTGCTCGTCGCGCTGCCGAGCAGGCCCGACAGCGTGAAGCGCGGAAACAGGTCGGCCGTCGCGACGCCGACGCGTGCGGTCGCCGCGTGCAGCCGCGCCTCGGCGGCCGCAACGTCGGGCCGGCGCCGCAGCAGGTCGCCCGGCGTGCCGGGATCGATGTCGGCGGCCAGCACCGGCAGCGGCACGGGCGTGCCCGCCGACGCGGCGGCCTTCGGGAGATCGAAGCGGCCGATCAGCGCATCCGGCGTCTGCCCGGTCAGCACCGCGAGCCGGTGCTCGTCGACGCCGATCGCCGCCTCGTACACGGCGATCCGCGACGTCGTCGATTCGTACTGCGCGCGCGCCCGCGCCGCATCGAGTTCGGAGCCGCGCCCCGCGCCGACGCGCGCATTGATCAGCGCGAGCGTCTGCTTCTGGTTGTCGGCGTTCTCGCGTGCGATCCGCAGCCGCTCCTGCGAGCCGCGCAGGTCGACGTACGTGCTCGCCACCTCGCCGGCGATCGCGACGCGCACCGCGCGCACGTCCGCCGCGCTGGCGGCCGTCTCCGCGCGCTGCGACTCGATCGAACGACGCACGCGGCCGAACAGGTCGAGTTCCCACGCCGCATTGATCCCGACGCTGGACGTCGGCGTATCGCGCTGGCTGCGCGGCGCCCCGAACGCCTGGTCCTTGCTCATCAGCTGATGGCCGATCTTCCCGCTCGCGGTGATCGTCGGGTAGCGGTCGAACGTGGCCTGCGACAGCAGCGCATTCGATGCGTCGTAGCGCGACACGGCGACCTGGAGATCCTGGTTCGCCGCGAGCGCCGTGTCGATCAGCTGCGTCAGCTGCGGATCGCCGAAACCGCGCCAGAATGCGGCATCGGCATCGGCCGACGCGTCCGGCGGCGTATCCGGCGTCTTGCCGGACGGCAACGCGTCGCGCTGCGCCGCCGGATGCGCGTCGCGGGCAAACCGCTCGGCCGTGGCCGTATCGGGCCGCCTGAAATCGGGGCCGACCGCGCATGCGGCGAGCGTCACCGACATCGCGAGCGCGGAAAGACGAAAAGCGGCGCTCATCGGTTTTCTCCTTCGAGGGTGCCGTGGTGTTCGCTCCACACGGCCGGCGTGCCGCCCGCGAGCTTGCGGATCGCCACATAGAACACGGGCGTCAGGAACAGCCCGAACAGCGTGACGCCGAGCATCCCCGCGAACACGGTGATGCCGGTGGCGGCCCGCACTTCGCTGCCCGCGCCGCCGCCGATCAGGAGCGGCACCGAACCCGCGATGAACGCGACCGACGTCATCACGATCGGACGCAGCCGCAGCTTGCACGCTTCCAGCGCGGACTCGATCACGCCCTTGCCCTGGATTTCCAGCTCGCGCGCGAACTCGACGATCAGGATCGCGTTCTTGCACGCCAGCCCCATCAGCACGACGAGCCCGACCTGCACGAACACGTTGTTGTCGCCCCCCGACAGCCACACACCGAACAGTGCCGCACAGATGCACACGGGCACGATCAGGATCACCGCGAGCGGCAGCGTCCAGCTCTCGTACAGCGACGCGAGCACGAGGAACACGAGCATCACCGCGAGCGGGAACACGACGATCGCCGCGTTGCTCTGCGTGACCTGCTGGTAGCTGAGGTCGGTCCACTCGAGCACGATCCCCGGCGGCAGCACGTCCTTCGCGATCTGCTGCAGCTTCTCGATCGCCTGCGACGACGACATCACCTTCGGATCGGCGTCGCCGATCAGGCTGGCGGCCGGATAGCCGTTGTAGCGGACGACCGGGTCGGGCCCGTACGCGGGCGCCACCGTCACCATCGAGCCGATCGGCACCATCTCGCCCTTCGCGTTGCGCGTGCGCAGGTTCGCGATGTCGGCGGCCGTCTGCCGGTGGCCGGCATCCGCCTGCGCCATCACGCGGTACACGCGGCCGAACAGGTTGAAGTCGTTCACGTACATCGAGCCGAGATAGACCTGCAGCGTGCTGAACAGGTCGGTCAGCGCGACGCCCTGCGCCTTCGCCTTCAACCGGTCGACCTTCACCTCGAGCTGCGGGATGTTCGCCTGGTACGAGCTGACCGGGTAGCTCATCCCCGGCGTCTTCGCGACCGCGGCCTGGAACGCGGTGAGCGCGTTCTGCAAAGCGCCGTAGCCGAGCCCGCCGCGATCCTCCAGGTACAGCGAATACCCTGAGCCGTTGCCGAGGCCCTGGATCGGCGGCGGCATCAGCGCATAGGTGATGCCGCCGCCGATGGTCGCGAAGCGTGCGTTCAGGTCCGCATTGATCTGCGCGGCGCTGCGGTGGCGCTGGTCGAACGGCTTCAGGATCACGTACGAGTTCGTGATGTTCGGCGTGTTCACGCCCTGCAGCGCATTCAGCCCGGCAAACGCCGGCACCATCTCGACACCGTCGGTGCCGAGCGCGATCTTCGTCATCTGCTTGGTCACCTCGCTGGTGCGCGCCAGCGACGCGCCTTCCGGCAGCTTCGCGCCCGCGAACAGGTACAGCTTGTCCTGCACCGGGATGAAGCCGCCCGGCACCGCATTGAGCAGCAGCGCGGTCGCCCCGAGCAACGCCGCATAGACCGCGAACACCACCCCGCGCCGCTTCAGCGTGCGCGAGACGACGCCGTGGTAGCGGTCCGAGCTGCGGTCGAAGAAGCGGTTGAACGGACGGAACAGCCAGCCGAACGCGCGGTCGAGCCCGCGCGTGAGCGCATCCTTCGGCGCGCCGTGCGGACGCAGCAGCTTCGCGGCGAGCGCGGGCGACAGCGTCAGCGAGTTGATCGCGGAGATCACCGTCGAGATCGCGATCGTCACCGCGAACTGCCGGTAGAACTGCCCCGTGACGCCCGACATGAACGCCATCGGCACGAACACCGCGCACAGCACGAGCGCGATCGCGACGATCGGCCCCGACACCTCGCGCATCGCCTGGTGCGCGGCGTCGCGCGGGCTCAATCCCTGCGCGATGTTGCGCTCGACGTTCTCGACGACCACGATCGCATCGTCGACCACGATCCCGATCGCGAGCACGAGCCCGAACAGCGTCAGCGTGTTGATCGAATAGCCGAGCAGATAGAGCCACGCGAACGTGCCGACCACCGAGACGGGCACCGCGACGAGCGGAATGATCGACGCGCGCCACGTCTGCAGGAACAGGATCACGACGAGCACGACCAGCACGACGGCCTCGATCAGCGTGTGCTGCACCGCGCGGATCGAATCGCGCACGAATACCGTCGGATCCCACACGGGACGGTACGCGACGCCGGGCGGGAAGCGCTTCGACAGTTCGTCGAACTTCGCATACACGGCTTTCGCGACTTCGAGCGCGTTCGCCCCCGGCGACAGGAAGATGCCGACCACGGCCGATTGTTTGTCGTTGAAGTACGAGCGCAGCGTGTAATCGCCCGCACCGAGCTCGACGCGCGCGACATCGGACAGCTTCACGACCTGGCCGTCGTCGCCGTTGCGCAGCACGATGTCGCCGAACTCCTGCGCCGTGCGCAGCCGGCCGCGCACGTTGATCGACAGGAGGAAGTCGTTTTTCTTCGGCGTCGGCTCCGCACCGAGCTGGCCGGCCGACACCTGCACGTTCTGCTCGCGCACGGCGGCAATCACGTCGCTCGCAGTCAGCCCGCGCGACGCGAGCCGGTTCGGGTCGAGCCACAGCCGCATCGCGTAGTCGCCGGAGCCGGACAAGCCGACGTCGCCGACACCGGTCAGCCTCGACAGCTCGTCCTTCACGTGCAGCGTCAGGTAGTTGCGCAGGTACAGCGAATCGCGGCTGTTGTCCGGCGAATAGAGGCTCACGTACATCAGCGGCGTCGGCGACTGCTTCTGCGTGGTCACGCCGTACTGGCGCACCTCGTCGGGCAGGCGCGACAGCGCCTGGCTCACGCGGTTCTGCACGCGCACGGCGGCCGTGTCGGGATCGACGCCCTGCAGGAACGTGACGACGACCTGCAGGCTGCCGTCCGACCCGGCGACCGACTTCATGTACATGATGCCTTCGACACCGTTGATCGCCTCTTCCAGCGGCTCGGCGACCGATTCGGCGATTTCCTTCGGGTTCGCGCCCGGGTACGTCGCCCGCACGACAACGCTCGGCGGCACGACTTCCGGGTATTCGCCGGCGGGCAGCATCGGAATCGAGATCAGGCCGATCGCAAAGATGACGATCGACAGCACGACCGCGAAGATCGGCCGGTCGATGAAGAATCGGGAGAAATCCATCGTATCGCTCCCGTCACTGCGCAGCCGGCGCGCCGGCATCGGCGACGGCCTGCGTGCCGTTGCCCGATCCGTTGCCCGATCCGCTGCCCGATCCGCTGCCGGTGCCATGACCGGCACCGGCATCGGCACGGGCGGGCAGTGCCTTCGGCTTCACCTGCGCGCCCGGATAGTAGATCCGCTGCATGCCGTCGACGACCACGCGGTCGCCCGCCTGGATCCCCTTCTCGATGATCCGCTCGCCGTCCAGCCCGCGGCCGATCGTCACGTCACGGCGCAGCGCCTTGTCGCCGGGGCCGATCACATAGACGTACTTGCGGTCCTGGTCGGTGAGCACGGCCTTGTCGTCGACAAGCAGCGCATCCTGGTCGCGGCCGCTGACGAGCTGCACGCGCGCATACAGGCCGGGCGTAAACGCATGGTCCGCATTCGGCAGCCGCACGCGCGCGCGGATCGTGCCCGTCTGCGGGTCGAGACGGTTGTCGAGGAAATCGACGGTGCCCGCATGCGGGAAGCCCGTCTCGTTCGCGAGGCCCACGCGAACCGGATCGGCGCCGATCGCGCGATGCGTCGGGTCGGCACGCCGTGCGTTGTAGCGCAGGTAGCTCTGTTCGTCGCAGTCGAAATACACGTAGACGGGGTTCTGCGACACGACGGTTGTCAGCAGCGTGTCGTCCGCGCGCGCCAGATTGCCGACGGTGGCGACCGCGCGGCCGACGCGGCCCGCGATCGGCGCGCGCACTTCGGTGAAACCGAGATTGAGCTTCGCATCGGCGACGGCCGCATCGGCCGCCTGCAGGTCCGCCCGCGCCTGCTCGGCCGTGGCGCGCGCGTTGTCGAGTTCTTCCTGCGACGTCGCATGCGCATCGATCAGCGTCTGCACGCGCTTGAGCTGCACGTTCGCGAGGCTCGCGGCCGCGCGGGCCCGCTGCAGCTGCGCGTTCGCGCGATCGAGTGCGATCCGGTACGGGCGCGGGTCGATCTCGAACAGCAGCGCGCCCTGCGCGACCAGGTCGCCCTCCTTGTAGGCGACGCGCTGCAGATAGCCGCTCACGCGCGGCCGCAGTTCGACTGCGTCGACCGCTTCGACGCGTCCGTTGAATTCGTCCGCAAGGCGGATCGTACGCGGCGCGATGGTGGCAACGCCGACTTCGGGAAGGGCCGGGGCCGACGATGCGCCTTTGCCGTCGTGACAGCCCGACAACGCCAGCAGCAGTGCACAGGCCGCGCCCAAAGGCGACGTCCTGCGTAGGGATAAGGAGAGCATGATGCCTCGCGACGGGTTAAACTGGCGCGTAGCATAAAAGTTGAAGTTAACTTCAAGTCAAGCTTTCCCGGAGGGGTGTCATGGGTATCCAGGAAATCCCGCAATGGCCGCTGATGTCGATTCGCGAAGTGGCCGCGCGCAGCGGCGTGCCGGCGTCGACATTGCGGTTCTACGAGACGCGCGGGCTCATCAAGTCGCACCGCAACGGCTCGAGCCATCGCCACTATTCGCGCGCGGTGCTGCGGCTGATCGCGTTCATCGTGTTCGCGCAGAAGATCGGCTATTCGCTCGACGAGATCGCCGAGCAGCTCGTCAGCCTGCCCGAGGACACCGCGCCGAGCAACAAGGATTGGCAGCGGCTGTCGCGCGGCTGGAAGCAACGCGTCGCGAGCCGGATCGAGGAGCTGCAGCGGCTCTACATCAACCTCGACGAATGCATCGGCTGCGGCTGCCTGTCGCTGAAGCGCTGCAAGCTGACGAACCCGGAAGACCGCGCAGGCCGCAACGGGCCCGGCGCGCGGCGCTGGCTCGGCGATGCGCCGCCCGCGGACCTCGAATGACCGACGGCCGGGCGAGGCGCGCGACGCCGTGCCCGGCCGCCGGTACGGATGGCGTCACCCGACGCGCCAGCCGCCGTTCACCGCGATCGTCGCGCCGGTGACGAACGACGCGCGCGGCCCGGCGAGCCACGCGACCGCGTCCGCGATGTCGTCCGGATGCCCGGCGCGGCCGGCCGGCGTCTGCTCGCGAATCGTCGCCGCGATGGCCGGCGCGACACCACCGTCGCCGAAGAAGCGTGTGTCGGCGATATAGCCTGGCGCGACCGTATTGACCGTCGTGCCGCGCGGCCCGAGTTCGCGCGCGAGCGCGACGGTGAACCCTTCGACGCCGGCCTTCGCCGCCGCGTATGCGAGGCCGCCCGGCAGCAGGCTGCCGGCGCGCGCCGCGATCGAGCCGAGGTTGACGATCCGCGCGTCGCGCCCGGCCAGGTGCGGCAGCACGGCCAGGGTCGTCACGAACAGGCTTTTCAGGTTCGCGTCGAGCACGGCATCCCACACGGTCTCGGCCTCGCCCGCCTCCGTGTCCGCGCTCACGCGGCCGGTCAGCCCCGCGTTGTTGACCAGCACGTCCACGCAAGGCCACTGCGCGACGATCGCGGCGACCGCCGCCTCGGCCTCGCGCCGCACGCTCAAATCGGCGGCCTGCCCGATCGCCGCGGCGCCGAGACGCGCGACGGCCGCGTCCAGCCGCGCCGTGTCGCGCCCGACGATCGCGACGCGATACCCGTCCTCCACCAGCCGCCGTGCGATCGCGAAGCCGATCCCGCTCGACCCGCCCGTGACGATCGCTGTCCGTTGCCGTTCACTGTCCGTCATGTCCTGCCCTCCCGAATGTTGACGATTGGCGACAGTGCAAGTCTGGGCGTGGTGAGGTGATAGGTAAAATACGAATTCGATGATCCACTGATACTCGAGAGGTATCGCATGATCGATCTGCGCCAGTTCAGGCAATTCATCGCGGTTGCCGAGACGCTCAGCTTCCGGCGTGCGGCCGAGCGGCTGCACATGGCGCAGCCGCCGCTCAGCGCGGCGATCCGCAAGCTCGAGGATGAGCTGGGCGTCTCGCTGCTCGAGCGCGACAACCGCGGCTCGACGCTCACGCCGGCCGGCGAGGCCTTCCTGCTCGAAGCGCGGCGCGCGCTCGAACAGGCCGAGCGCGCGGTGGCCGTGGCCCGCCGCGCGGGCGCGGGCCTCGGCGGCACGCTGCGGCTGCGCTTCGTCGACAGCACCGTCAACGCGCTATTGCCGCTGATCTTGCGGGCGTTCCAGGAACGCCATCCAGGCGTCGATTTCCAGCTCGAGGAAGGCACGACCGCCGAGCAGGTGCTCGCGCTGCGCCACGACCGCACGGACGTCGGCCTCGTTGTGCTGCCGGTGGCCGACGCGGGCGACGTGCGCGTCGAGCCGCTGCTGCGCGACCGGATGGTCGCGGCGCTGCCCGACGGTCACCGGCTCGCACGCCGCCGGCACATCACGCTCGCCGACCTGGCGGACGACCCGTGGGTCATGTTCGCCGCGCACCACGGTCCCGGCATGCATGCGCTGCTCGTGACCGCGTGCGCGCAGGCCGGCTTCGCGCCGCGCGTCGTCCAGCAGCCGCGCCAGATGCAGACGACGGCCGGGCTCGTCGCGGGCGGTATCGGCGTCGCGCTGATGCCGCGCCTGTTCGTGCCGATGCAACCGAAAGGCATTACGTTCTGCGAACTGAAGGGTGCGGGCAGCCCGCTCGCGTACGAGCTGGCGATCGCGTACCGGACGCCATCGCCGCTCGTCGATGCGCTGCGCGAGACCGCGCGGAACGCGGTGCGCCAACTGGGGCTGGTTGCCGCGACGTGAGTGTGCGCGTGGCGCGCGGCGCTCAGTCGCCGACGAGGTTGAACGCGGCGTCGGTCACGGCACGCCGGAACGCGTCCGGCTGCGTGGGCAGCGACGTGAACTCCAGCATGATATGGCTGTACGACACCGTGTTGCCGATCGCGGTCGCGATCATGAAGAACAGCACGTTCGGATCGACCGCGCGAATCGCGCCGGCCTGCACGGCGTCCGCCAGCAGCGGGAACATCACGTCGTAATACGGACGGACGAGCCGCTCCTGCAGCCGGTCGAGCCGCCCGCCCACTTCGGTCGCCGCCGTCGAGAAGAACATGCCCATGTCGGGTTCGTCGAACTCATGGTCGACGCACAGCTCGAGTGCGCGCCGCACGCGTTCGCGATGCGACAGCGGCGACGTGCGCAACGCACGCAGCGCATCGAACATCGGCTCGGCGATCTCGACGATCTGCTCGACGACAGCCAGCCACAACGTTTCCTTCGTACCGAAATGATGGGCGATCAGCGCCGCGTCGATGCCCAGCTCGCGCGCGACCTCGCGCACGCTCGTCGCGTCGTAGCCCCGCTTCGCGAACGTACGGCGCGCGGCCCGCAATATCACGTCCGGTCCGACGGACGCCCCGGCCAGCGGCCGCCCTCGCATACGCCGCTTGCCCGGCGCGCGCTCAGTGACTTCAGCCACGTTTCCCTGCTCTCCTTGAACGATTCGAATGCGCCTGTTCCGGCCCCGCTTCAGGACCGCCGAAACCGCGTGATTTGCCCCGCTCCGTTGACACGCGAAGCCGGGAAGCGCTAGGATCATACCTTATTCATCACGTGATGATTTATCCATGGCAACCCCTACACGTATCGTCATCGTCGGCGGCGGGATCGCCGGACTGCAGCTCGCCACGCGTCTGGGCGAGCGTCTCGGCCGGTCCGGGCGCGCACAGGTCACCGTCGTCGACCGCAGCCCGACCCACATCTGGAAACCGATGCTGCACACGATCGCGGCCGGTACGCGCGACGTGCAGCAGCAACAGGTGATCTTCCTCGCCCATGCCCGCGATCACGGCTACACGTACCAGCCCGGCGAACTGAAGGGGCTCGATCGCGCGCGACGCCGCGTGCAGCTCGGCGAGATCCGCTCGCAGGACGGCGAACTCGTGCTCGACGCCCGTGAACTCGAATACGACGTGCTGATCCTCGCACTCGGCAGCCAGGCCAACGATTTCGGCACGCCGGGCGTACGCGAGCACTGCTATTTCATCGACAGCCAGCCGCAAGCCGAGACCTTCAACGAAGCGTTGCGGATGCGCGTATTTCGCAGCATCGCGCGCGACGAGCCGTTCCGCGTCGCGATCGTCGGTGCCGGCGCGACCGGCGTCGAGCTTGCCGCGGAGCTGAGCCGCCTGCTGGAAGTGGCACAAGCCTATGGCGACGAAACGGTACGCGACCGGCTGCAGCTCACGCTGCTTGAAAGCGGCCCGCGCATCCTTGCCGCATTTCCGCCGAAGATCTCCGCATCGGCACAGCAACGGCTCGAACAGATCGGCTTTCACGTGCTGACGTCGACCCGCGTCACGTCGGCCGACGCGAACGGCTTTCACTACGGCGACGGTTCGTTTGCGGAAGCCGACCTGATGGTGTGGGCAGCCGGCGTGAAGGCGCCCGATTTCATGCAGGCGCTCGGCGGCCTCGACACGAATCGCGCGAACCAGATCGTCGTCGGCCCGACGCTGCAGGCAACGGGCGACGAACACGTGTTCGCGATCGGCGATTGCGCGAGCCTGTTGCCCGACGGCCAGGAACGACCGCTGCCGCCCACCGCGCAGGTCGCGACGCAGCAGGCCGAGCATCTCGCGAAGCACCTGCCCGCGTGGCTCGACGGCAAGCCGATGCCGTCGTTCGCGTTCCACGATTTCGGCGCGCTCGTGTCGATCAGCGAGTACGACGCGTTCGGCACGCTCGGGCAGTTCGGGTTCTTTCGTGGCGGCTTCATCCAGGGGCGTCTCGCGCAGTTCAGCCACCTGATGCTCTACCGGCGGCACCAGCAGGCGCTGCACGGCTTCTCCAAGGCGAGCCTGCTGTGGATCGCCGAACGGATCAACGGCTGCGCGCGGCCGCGCATCCGCCTGTCGTGATGCCGCGCGTCGCGGTGCCGCGTAACGTTTCGAGGAAAACTGACATGAACAACCGTATCGCCCCCTGGCTCATGACCGTCGCCGCGATCGGCAGCTTCGACATGCCGTCCGTCTCGTGGGGCACGCCGCGGCGGCGCAGCGTCACGCGCGACCGGCTGCCGTCGTGGGACGCGACGAGCAAGCCGGCCATCAGCGTACTCGAGCGGCCCACGGCCGACACCGTGATGATTTCATGGCGCGACGCATGCACCGGGCACTACGGTTATCAGAAGTGGCGGCTGTTCACCACGCGCAAGCGCGGCGTGTGTGCGCTGTCGGGCCAGCCGATCGAGATCGGCGACAGCGTCTATGCGCCGCAATTGCTCGGCTCGACGCCGGGCAACGCCGCCGCGATGGTGCTGGCCGCGTGCATCGACGCGGCCCGCCCCGCCGAGGCGGCCTGAAGGCCCGGGATACCGCGTCAGGACCAGCGCGACAGCATCCGGTTCGCGCAAGCTGCACACCAGCTCGGCACGCGCGTGCTGCTGGTCACCGACGAATGGCATTCGCCGATCGGGGAATTTGCGGAGATCGTGCTGCGGATCCAGGGGCAGCCGTTCGCGATGCTGCAGACCAACGTGCCGGCGCTCGCGCTCGCCGAAGCGCTCGTGATCGGCGTGACGAACCGGTTGCTCGAGCTGGCAACGCAGCGGATGGAGAGGATCGAATCGCTCAATACCGGCGGAATCGAACAGCACGCCAACAGCCGCGATTTGCCCGAATGACGATCGCTCGCCATTCGGGCACGGACTTCAGCTCTCGACATCCTCGAGACTGAACACTTCCGTCTTGTCGTTATACGAAAAGACTTCGCCGTAACGCCCCCAGTCGATCACCGCGTCGAGCGTTTCCTCGGCGGCTTCATCGGACAGGAAATCCTCCAGCTCCTGCTCGAAGCGCACGCGCGGCGCGCGATGGCCCGGACGCTCGTTCAGCACCTTCCTGATCCGTGCAGCCAGCGGCACATGCTTCAGCAGGTGGTCCGCGAACATCAGCTTGCGCTCCTGCGTACCGAATTCCGCGAACACACGCGCCGGCGGCGTCAGGAACACGTCCCCTTCCCGCACGTCCGCGAATCCGAGGTATTGCAGTACTTCGGCGATCGGAAACAGTTCGTCGACCTCGAGGTGCAGCGTGCGCGCGATTTCCGGCATGTCCGCGCGGCCATGGTACGGCGCCATCGCGAGCGTCTCGATCAGGCCGGCCATCAAGTTGGTCGACACGCGCGGCATCCAGCTGCCGAGCTCCAGCCCCTTCTTCGTCGCTTCGCCGGTCTGCCGCGCGGTCATCTTCGCGTAGATGTCGTCGACGAGCTTGCGGAAATCCGTGTCGAGCCGGTTGCGCGGATGCTTGAACGGCACCTTGATCTCGGCGATCACGCGGCCCGGGTTCGACGACAGCACCAGGATCCGGTCGCACATGAACACCGCTTCCTCGATGTTGTGCGTAACGATCAGCACCGACTTGATCGGCATGCGGCCCTGCGTCCACAGGTCGAGCAGGTCGGTACGCAGCGTCTCGGCGGTCAGCACGTCGAGCGCGGAGAACGGCTCGTCCATCAGCAGGATCGTCGGATCGACAACGAGCGCGCGCGCAAAACCCACGCGCTGGCGCATGCCGCCCGACAGCTCGCGCGGGTACGCGTTCTCGAAACCGTCGAGACCGATCAGGTCGATCGCGGCGAGCGCACGCTCGCGCCGCTCGCGCGCGCCGACACCGAGCGCTTCCAGCCCGGCTTCCACGTTCTGCAGCACGGTGAGCCACGGGAACAGCGCGAAGGTCTGGAACACCATCGCGACGCCTTCGGCCGGGCCGCGCAGCGGCTTGCCGAGGTAGGTCACCTCGCCGCCGGTCGGCTCGATCAGCCCGGCGATGATGCGCAGCAGTGTCGACTTGCCCGAGCCGGAACGGCCGAGCAGGCCGACGATCTCGCCTTCGCGCAGCGACAGGTTCGCATCGTCGAGCACGAGCAGTTCGCCCTGCGTCTTGTTGAAGCCGCGGTTCACGTGCTCCACGCGCAGGATTTCTTCGCCGAGGCGCGGCGGCTGCAGCGGCTGGGACGTCTTGACGGGGGCGTTGATAACGTTCGAATTTTGCATCGCGCTTACTCTCAATCGAGACGGAGCCGGGATTCCGCATAGGCGTACATCGGACGCCACAGCAGACGGTTGAACAAGGTGACGAACAGGGACATCACGGCGATGCCCAGGATGATCTTCGGAAAATCGCCGGCGGCGGTGGTCTGCGCGATGTACGAGCCCAGGCCGTGCGCGACGACCTTCGTGTCGCCCCACTGCACGAACTCGGACACGATGCTCGCGTTCCACGCGCCGCCCGACGCGGTGATCGCACCCGTCACGTAGTACGGGAAGATGCCGGGCAGGATCGCCTGCCGCCACCACTGCCAGCCACGGATGCGGAAATTCTTCGTCGCTTCCTTGTAGTCGTTCGGGTAGGACATCGCGCCGGCGATCACGTTGAACAGGATGTACCACTGCGTGCCGAGCACGATCAGCGGCGACAGCCAGATGTCGGCATTCAGGTGGAAGTGGACGATCACGATCACGAACACCGGGAACAGCAGGTTCGCCGGGAACGCCGCGAGGAACTGCGCGAGCGGCTGGATCTTCTCCGCCAGCTTCGGGCGCAGCCCGATCAGCACGCCGAGCGGCACCCAGACCAGCGACGCGATCGCGATCAGCACCAGCACGCGCAGCAGCGTGACGAGCCCGAGCCCGAGCACGTGGCCGACCTCGCCCATCGTCACGCCGGTCGCGACGAAGCTGACGACGCGCCACACGACGTACAGCGTCAGCAGGATCACGAACGCGCCCCACACGATGTCGCCGATGCGCGACGAGCGGCGCGCCGATGCGCCGCGCGCACGCGTGCCCTGCAGCGACGGCGCGCGCAGCGGAATCCGCGCGGCCTGCGACAGCAGCCAGCCTGCCGGCACGAGCAGCTGATGGATCAGGTGCGTGCGGCGCATCATGTCGAGCAGCCAGGATTGCGGCGCATCGCCCGACGCGGTGTTCTCCATCCGGAACTTGTCGGCCCACGCGACGAGCGGGCGGAACAGGAACTGGTCATAGGCGAGGATCACGACCGACATCGCGACGATCACCCAGCCGACCGCACCGAGGTTCTTGTCGGAGATCGCCTGCGCGAGATACGCGCCGATGCCCGGCAGCGTGATCGTCTGGTTGCCGACGGTGATCGCCTCGGATGCGACGACGAAGAACCAGCCGCCCGACATCGACATCATCATGTTCCAGATCAGGCCCGGCATCGAGAACGGCACTTCGAGCTTCCAGAAGCGTTGCCACGGCGTCAGGTGAAAGCCGCGCGACACTTCGCTCAGGTCGCGCGGCACCGTGCGCAGCGACTGGTAGAAGCTGAACGTCATGTTCCACGCCTGGCTCGTGAAGATCGCGAAGATCGCGGCCAGTTCGGCACCGAGCACGCGGCCCGGAAACAGCGCGAGGAAGAACGTGACGGTAAACGAGATGTAGCCGAGCACCGGCACCGACTGCAGGATGTCGAGGATCGGGATCAGCACCATGCCGGCGCGGCGGCTCTTCGCGGCGAGCGTGCCGTAGACGAGCGTGAACGCGAGCGACGCGACCATCGCGGCGAGCATCCGCAGCGTGGTGCGCAACGCGTATTCGGGCAGGTTCGACGGATCGAGCGAGATCTTCTGCGTCTGCAGTACGCCGATCGGCGCCATCGTCTGGTGAAAACCGACGATCGCCATCGCGAGTATGCCGATGATCAGCGGAAACGCGACGGCGTCCCAGCGATTGGGGAGCACGCGCCACGCGGACGCGTTGGCGGTACGGTTCGGGTCGAAGAAACGGAGATCCATCGGTAGCGTCTTGTGTCGAATTGAAAGTCGATGGGTCCGGCCGCGTCCCGCGCGGCCGGGCGTCGCGCCCCCCGGCGCGAATCAGAACAGCCTGTGCAGCGCCCAGTACAACGCCGCCGACAGCGCGATCGATGCGGGCAGCGTCAGCACCCATGCGAGCACGAGGTTGCGCACGGTATCCCAGCGCAGGCCCGCGCCGCTCGCCGTCATCGTGCCTGCCACGCCCGACGCGAGCACATGCGTCGTCGACACCGGCAGCCCGTAAGCGTCGGCCATCCCGATCGTCAGCATCGCGACGGCTTCGGCCGACGCGCCCTGCCCGTACGTGAGATGCGACTTGCCGATCTTCTCGCCGACCGTCACGACGATCCGCTTCCAGCCGACCATCGTGCCGAGGCCGAGTGCAATCGCGACCGCGACCTTTACCCACGTCGGGATGAATTTCGTCGCGCGGTCCATCTGCTTCCTGAATGCTTCGAGCGCGCTCGCGTCCTCGACCGAGAACGCCGGTGCCTTCGCCTTCTCCATCAGGCGGATCGCCTCGGACGCGACGTACATGTTGTTGCGCACGTTGTCGACGAGGTTCTGCGGCACGCTCGAGATCCCGCCGGCCTGCGCGACCTGGTCGGCAATCGTGTCGGTCAGCTTGCCCAGCGCCGGGATCGTCGCGGCGGTCAGCTTGCGCGTGCGCACGTACGCTTCGACATCGGCACGCGGGTTGGCGGACTGCGCGGCCGGGTCCGCGTACTTGACGAGCGTCGTCGACGCATGGCGCGCGACCGCGACGAACGTGCTCGTCTGGTCCGGCGTCACGGCCTTGTTCAGCGCATACGCGGTCGGCATCACGCCGATCAGGATCAGCATGATCAGACCCATGCCCTTCTGCCCGTCGTTCGAGCCGTGCGCGAACGACACGCCCGTACAGGTCAGGATCAGCAGCAGGCGAATCCAGAACGGCGGCGGCGTGTTGCCCTTCGGCTCCTGATACAGCGCCGGCACGCGCACGAGCGCCCTCAGCAGCAACAGCACCAGCGCGGACAGCACGAAGCCGATCAGCGGCGAGAACAGCAGCGCCTTGCCGACGCCGAGCGCCTGGTTCCAGTCGACGCCGCTCGTGCCCGACGGGCCGCTGACGATCTGGTTCATCAGGCCGACGCCGATGATCGAGCCGACGAGCGTGTGCGAGCTCGACGACGGCAGGCCGAAATACCAGGTTGCGAGGTTCCACGTGACGGCCGCGATCAGCAGCGCGAACACCATCGCGAAACCCGAGCCGCTGCCGACCTGCAGGATCAGCTCGACCGGCAGCAACTGCAGGATGCCGAACGCGACGGCGCCGCTCGACACGAGCACGCCGCACAGGTTCCACAGGCCCGACCAGACGACCGCGAGGTGCGGATCGAGCGAATGCGTATAGATGACGGTCGCGACCGCGTTCGCGGTGTCGTGAAAGCCGTTCACGAATTCGAAGCCGAGCGCGATCAGCAGCGCGACGATCAGCAGCAGGAACGGGAGGACCGAGCTCTCCTTGACGGGGCTGAGATCGGCGCCGAGATGAACACCGACGTAGACGATGCCGCAGGCAATGATCAGAAAAAACAGCGCGAGGCTGACGGCACGCGTGCGGTTGCTGACCGCACCGCTGGTTTCCGTTGCCGCGAGATTCGGCATGAAGGGGCTCCGGAGAGGTGACTCGGAGTGGCAGGCTATCGATCGGCCGTGACGCAAATGTGACGTGTCACTTACAGGACATTGACAGGTCATCTTTCAGGAACAGCGCATTGCCGCGCAATCCGTGAACACGGGTGATCGACCGCGTCGCGCGCGGGAATAAATCCGCCGCTTCGCCGGTATGGCACGCGAAGGCGCCGGTTTATTCCAGGACGATCCGGCCGTCCCGTTTCGTCACACGATTGCGAGGCTCCCATGTCTTCATCGACCCCCACCCGCCCGTCGCGCCGCAAGGCCCTGCAATGCATGGCCTTCGGCGGCCTCGGCACGCTGTTTACGCTGTCGGGCGGCATCCTGACGCCGTTCGACCTGGCGCTCGCGCAGACCGGCGACGCGCTCCCGGCCAACGCGGGCAAGCCGCTGTTCGTGCAGGTCAGCGACACGCACATCGGCTTCAACAAGGATGCGAATCCCGATGTATCGGCCACGCTCAAGCAGACGATCGAACTCGTCAACGGGATGCCGGCGATGCCCGCGCTGGCCATCCACACGGGCGACATCACGCACCTGTCCAAGGCCGAGGAGTTCGACCACGCGTCGCAGCTGCTGTCCGCGCTGCGCGTGCCGGAACTGCATACGGTGCCCGGCGAGCACGACGTCACCGACGGTTCGGGCGCCGAATATTTCAGCCGGTTCGGCAAGGCGTCGGACAACCGCGGCTATTACAGCTTCGATCACGCGGGCGTGCACTTCATCGGCCTCGTCAACGTGATGCACTTCAAGCCGAACGGGCTCGGCAGCTTCGGCGACGACCAGCTCGCGTGGCTCGCTCAGGATCTCAAGGGCCGCTCGTCGAGCACGCCGATCGTCGTGTTCTCGCACATGCCGATGTGGACCATCTACGAGCCGTGGGGCTGGGGCACCGGCGACGCGCCGCAGACGATGGCGCTGCTGCGACGCTTCGGCTCGGTCACCGTGCTGAACGGACACATCCACCAGATCGTGTCGAAGGTCGAGGGCAACGTGACGTTCCACACCGCGCGCTCCACCGCGTTCCCGCAGCCGACGGCCGGCAACGGCCCGGGCCCCGTGCCGCTCACGGTGCCGCGCGACCGGCTGCCCGCGATGCTCGGCGTGACGACCGTCGAATTCGCGGGCCATCCGGTTGCGTCGTCGCTGCACGATGCAACGCTGGCCTGACGCACCGAACCACAAGGAGACCGACATGACCCGCTTCAAGCACGCCAGCCTCGTCGCGGCGCTGATCCTGTGCGCCACCGCCCCGCTCGCCGCATTCGCCCAGGGCCCGGACGGCCCGCTCGTGACGATCCGCAATTTCATGTTTTCGCCGATGTCGACCACGATCAAGGCCGGCACGACGGTCACGTGGAAGAACCTCGACGGAGAGCCGCATACGGTCGTCAACGACGCCGGCATCTTTCACTCGTCGGCGCTCGACCAGGGCGACACGTACTCGTTCCGCTTCGACAAGCCGGGCGTCTACAAGGTGTTCTGCGGGATTCACCCGTACATGAAGGAGACCATCACGGTGGAATGACGCGGCGCACCACGACACGCGCGGACGAATGGCGGGCAGCGGCGCCTACAATGCCCGCATCCCATTCGCCCGCGTGGCCGACGGAGCCGCCCATGCCCAGGATCGACCTCAGCGCCGTGCCCGAACGCCGCGGCAGCGGCTATCCGCCGCCGTTCGACGCGCCGTGCGCGCAGCGCATCCGCCAGCGCGTCGGCGACGCCGGCGGGTTGCGCGATTTCGGCGTCAACCTGATGCGCGTGCCGCCGGGCGGCTGGTCGGCGCAGCGCCACTGGCATTCCGACGAAGACGAATTCGTCTACGTGCTCGAAGGCGAACTCGTGATGATCGAGGACGACGGCGAAACCGTGCTGCGCGCGGGCGACTGCGCGGCGTTTCCGAAAGGCTCCGGCAACGGCCATCACCTGGTCAACCGGTCGGAGGCGCTCGCCGTCTATCTCGAGGTCGGCTCGCGTTCGCCGGACGACGTGATCACCTGCGCCGACATCGACATGATGAGCCCGAGCCGCGACGGCCGGTTCCTGCACAAGGACGGCACGCCTTACCCGGACGCGTGACGCCGGTCGCTCGCGGATGCACCGCGAAGCACGGCGCGCGCGCCGAGCGCCGGGCGCCGGCTTCGCGACGCCGACCACCGCGCCGAAGCACCGGAAGCGCCGGAAGCGACCGGCGAAGCAGGCGCGAATCGCCGATGCGCGGCGCGCGATCCCCGCCGGCCATCGCCTACACTGAATCGAGCCATTCGGTTCCGACCCACCTTCACACGCAGCGAGGCGAGCCATGACCGCGAGCGAACCGGCACGCATGAACCTCCCCGGACAAGTCGTGCTCGTGCTCCAGGGCGGCGGCGCACTGGGCGCGTTCCAGCTCGGCGTCTTTCAGGCGATGGACGAAGCCGGGATCCGGCCCGACTGGGTGGTCGGCACGTCGATCGGCGCGATCAACGCGGCGCTGATCGCCGGGAATCCGCCGGAGCAGCGTTACGACAGGCTGTCGGCGTTCTGGCGGCGCGTGACCGAACGAACCCGTTTCGACGTCCCGCCGCTGGTGCCCGGCTGGGACCGGATGCTGGCCGAGCTGATGATCATCGGCGGCGGCATCGCGGGATTCTTCCAGCCCAATCCGGCATCGTGGCTCGGGCCGATGGTGCGCCTCGGCGTCGATCGTGCGTCGTATTACCGGATCGCACCGCTGCGCGACACACTCGCGTCGCTGATCGACCCCGACCTGCTGAACGCAGGCCGCCCGCGCCTGACCGTCAGCGCGGTCAATGCGTGCACCGGCACGATGCGCTATTTCGATTCGCGCGATACGCGGCTCGAGATCGAGCACATCATGAGTTCGGGCGCGCTGCCGCCCGCGTTTCCGGCGATACGGATCGACGGCGAGCCTTACTGGGACGGCGGCGTGTATTCGAATACGCCGGTCGAGGTCGTGCTCGACGACAATCCGCGCCGCAGCTCGATCATCTTCTCGGTGCAGATGTGGAATCCGGCCGGCCCCGAGCCCGAGAGCATCTGGCAGGTGTCGGAGCGACAGAAGGACATCCAGTACGCGAGCCGCACCGACAGCCACATCGCGCGCCAGCAGCAGATCCACCGGTTGCGCCACGTGATCCGCGAACTGGCCCGCCACGTGCCGGAAGCCGAACGCGCGTCGCCGGCCGTGCGCCGGCTCGCCGCGTGGGGATGCGAAACCACGATGCACCTGGTCAAGCTCGCGGCGCCGCGCCTCGCCAGCGACAATCAGCTGAAGGACATCGATTTCACGCCGGCCGGCATCGCGGCCCGCAGGCAGGCCGGTTACGACGCCGCGCGGCGGGCGATCGCCGCACGTCCGTGGGAACTGCCGACGGACCCGACGGAAGGGCTGACGGTATTCGACCCGGACGCGGCGCCGGGCGCCGGCACACCGGCCTGACGCGCGGCACCGCCATCGCGCGCCGGCAGCATGGCGAAATCACACGACGGCACGACGACGGCACGAAGGCTTACGGCAATTCCGCACGCACGGCCGGCGCGGTACCGGCGACGACCGGACACGATTGCGGCAGCGCCTGCCCGAACAGCACGGCGAGCCCGCAGGCGGACGTGAACATGCCGCGATTGTCGTGCCCGATGCCCGGCACTTCGACGACCTGCTGCGCGAGATCGTCCGGATGCCGCCTCTTCAGGTAGTCGAAATACGCGAGCCCGCGCGCGAGCCGGTACGGGCCTTGTGCCATCGCCGCGCACGAACGGTCGATGAAGTGCGTGTAAGGGTTCGTGTCGGCCTGCCCGAGCAGGTACACGACATGACGCGCCACATAGCGCGTTTCGAGTGCGCGCACGTCCTGCGACGCGACATAGGGCGGCGCCGACTCCAGCCCGTATTTCCACTCGTTCGCGCGCGGGCAGGTGCCGCCTGCGATCGCCTGGCCGTCCGGCCGTTCGTCGTCGAAATACAGGTAGCTCGACGGGTTCGCGACCACATAACGCACGGGGATGCCGGCCCGCACCAGCGCGTCGCCTTCGTGTCCGGCCACCGCATAGCGCTGCAGCAACTGCGCGCCGGCGGAATGGCCGATCACGACCACGCTCGACAACGCGGGATACAGGCTGCGGTCGGCGAAATGCGCGAGCAATGCGTCGAGCGCGGTGAACGAACTGATCGGCCCCGGCTGACGGGCCGCGTCGCCGCCCTTCCATCCTTCCTGCGTCCAGGCGAGCGTCTGCGCGGGCAACGAAAACGCGCGCGTATCGGCGCGCGTCAGGAACTGCGGTGCGACGACCATCGTGCCCTTGCCGGCCGCACCGGCCTTTTCGACGACCTCGCGCCCCGATACGTAGTACGCGTCGGCATTGCGAAGCGTGCCGTGAATCACGACGAAGACCCGCGTGACATCGGGCGCGGCCTGGTCGAGCGGACGATTGGCGTAGACGGGCAGCACCGCATGGCCCTGCGGCGTATCGACGGCCACGCGCTGGCCGGCGACGGCCTTGACCGGCGCCTCGAGGCGTTCGCGCTGCGTGAGCGTGGCGGCTTCGGCTGGACGCGCGCCGCCCGGCATGCCGATGGCGGCACAGGCTGCCGCGAGCGAAACGGCGCATGACAGCGTTCGGGCGGCCGGCAGCACGCGAAAGAACCGGAGGTTGGCGAAGGCGACGGAAATGAGTGACATGGCGACGGATCGAGTGGCGGATATGACTTTAACGGCGAAGGTCGCGAAATCCGTCGCCGGTGGCCGGGTAGTCGAACACCGGCACGCGCTGCGAATCGGGCAGCGTGCCGATATCCGCACCGGGCGCATGGTGTTGAGGATCGTAGCAGAGCGAATCGTCGACGACCCGCTCGCCGACGCGGCGGTTGCGACCACCCTCGGCAGTGAACGTGTGCTCGACACCGCGATTCCCGCCTCGGCAAGGGGCGCAACGCTACTCGCGGCGCGTCGGCGCGGGCGCCACCCGGGGGCGCGTCAGCCCGATGCCGCGGACGAGTCGCACTGCATCCGCTGCACGATCGCGTCCAGTTCGCCGATATGGTTGGCGACCGCCTGCCTGCCCGCACGTGCCCATCCGTCGAACGACGTCATCCCGCTCACCGCGCCGACGAATGCCACGCCGGCGCGCTCGGCCGCCTGCGCGTCCACCGCGTGGTCGCCCACGTAGATCGCCGAACGAGCCGGCAAGCCAAGCCGCGCCAACGCCAGCACGAGCCCTTCGGGATCGGGCTTGTGACGCTGCACGTCTTCCCCGCCGATCAGCACGTCGACGAGCGATTGCAACTGGTTCAGCGCAAGGATCGCCTCGATCCGGTAGCGAAACTTCGACGAAACGATCGCGACCGCGAGCCCCTGCTCGCGCAGACGCGCGAGCAGGGGCGGCACCTCGGGATAGATGCGCGTGCCGCGCACCATGATCTCGTCGGCCCGCACCACGAAGTGCCGCGCGAACGCGTCGGCCCGCGCCGGCTCGGTTTCGCCCGTCAGCGAGCGGAACATCTCGTGCAGCGGCAGCCCGATCACGGCCGCGATCTGCGCCGGCGTCGCGCCGGCGGCATCCAGCTGATGCAACGCGTACTCCGTGCACGCGACGATCGCGGCGGACGAATCCGCAAGCGTCAGATCGAAATCGAAGATGACGGCCCGAACAGACATGAAAGAACTCCGCAAAAAAATCGGTTCGTGCGCGATGGACGAACCGGCATGACGTTGCGATGCGCACCCGCGCGTCGATCGATCGGCGCGCCTGGCCGGATTGCTCGCGATCGGCCGCGTCGAACCCGTCCGGGTCGCGCCTCGCCGCGTAGCATCCCACAGGATGCACAACGCGGTGCATCGCCCGGGCAGATCCGGCGACGAGGCACTGCTCGAGTTGCCGAAGCTCGCGGCTACCCGCCCGCGTCGATGCGACGCAGGGAAGGTACGAGATCGTCGACGTGCCCGACTGAGGGCCGGATGGCGCGTGGCGGGACGGCGGCTCCGCTCCGCGTCCTTCGCGGTCGCCTTGCCCTGTCCCCGCAATCGCCCTTCGCTATCAACCCTATTGCCGGCAATGCTTTCAAACATATCGTCAAATTCCGATATAAGATTCGCCCATCGACGATACCTCGTTACCCGAGCGAAACGCCAAACCTGTCCATGCCGACCGAACTCGACATCGAAGCGATCCTGAAAGCGCTCTCGAACCCCGTGCGCCGGGAAATCCTCGCCTGGCTGAAAACGCCGGACGTGCATTTCCCGAACCAGACGCTGCCGTATGAACACGGCGTCTGCGCGGGCCAGATCGACGCGCGCTGCGGGCTGTCGCAATCGACCGTCTCCGCGCACCTCGCGACGCTGCAGCGCGCGGGGCTCGTGACGTCGACGCGGATCGGCCAGTGGGCGTTTTTCCAGCGCAACGAGGCCGTCATCGACGCATTTCACGACGCACTGCGCCGCGAACTCTAGCCAACGGCCGAACCGGCCATGCGGGCCGCCGCCGCACATGACGCGCCGGCTTCCCCGCCTTTCGTGAAGAGGTTATCTGCCATGCCTACACTGTTCGACCCCGTTACCCTCGGCGACCTGACCCTGCCGAACCGCATCGTGATGGCGCCGCTCACCCGCGCCCGTGCGGGTACGGCGCGCGTGCCGAATGCACTGATGGCGCGCTATTACCGCGAGCGTGCATCGGCCGGCCTGATCATTACCGAAGCAACGTCGGTCACGCCGCAGGGCGTCGGTTATGCCGACACGCCCGGCATCTGGTCCGACGAACAGGTCGAAGGCTGGAAGCAGGTGACGCAGGCCGTGCACGCGGCCGGCGGGCGCATCGTGCTGCAGCTCTGGCACGTCGGCCGGATCTCCGACCCGGTGTTCCTGAACGGTGACCTGCCGGTCGCACCGAGCGCAATCGCCGCGGGTGGCCACGTGAGCCTGGTGCGTCCGCAGCGCCCGTACGTGACGCCGCGCGCGCTCGAACTCGACGAGATCCCGGGCATCGTCGCCGCGTACCGCAAGGGTGCCGAGAACGCGAAGGCCGCCGGCTTCGACGGTGTCGAGATCCACGGCGCGAACGGCTACCTGCTCGACCAGTTCCTGCAGGACAGCACCAACCATCGCACCGATGCGTACGGCGGCCCGATCGAGAACCGCGCGCGCCTGCTGCTCGAAGTGGTCGACGCCGCGATCGACGTGTGGGGCGCCGGCCGTGTCGGCGTGCACCTCGCACCGCGCGGTGACGCGCACACGATGGGCGATTCCGATCCGGCGGCCACGTTCGGCTATGTCGCGCGCGAACTCGGCCGCCGCAAGATCGCGTTCATCTTCACGCGCGAATCGTATTCGGGCGACCACCTGAGCCCGCGCCTGAAGGAAGCGTTCGGCGGCCCGCTGATCGCCAACGAGCAGTTCACGCTCGACACCGCGCAAGCCGCGCTCGCCAGCGGCAACGCCGACGCGATCGCATGGGGCAAGCTGTTCATCGCGAACCCCGACCTGCCGCGCCGCCTCGAACTCGGCGCACCGCTCAACCAGCCGGTGCCGGAGACGTTCTACGCGGAAGGCGAAACGGGTTATACCGATTACCCGGCGCTGAGCGACGCGGCCTGATTGCGCGACAGCCCACGCGCGATGAACGGAGCGGCCCCGCCCATCCGTTCGTCGTGCACACCATCCCCAAGGCGGGCACGTTACGTGTCCGCCCCTCCCGTTCACCGCCTGCCTTCCACGTCGGACGCTTCCGCGAACAGCGCCAGACCGACCAGACTCGCGACGCTGCATCCCAGCACATACCACGCAGGCGCGTAAAAGCTGCCGGTCGCGCGCCACATCGCGCCGACGATCAGTTGCGCGAACCCGCCGAAAATCGTCACGCCGAGCGCATAGATCATCCCGAGCGACATCGCCCGCACCTCGGGCCGAAACGCATCGAGGATCATCACGAAGCCGGCCGGACTCGACAGTGTCATCAAGCCGATCAGCACGATCACGACCGCAACCGCGGTGCCCGCCGACGGCCACATCTTCATCGCGTAAAACGCCGGCAGCACGAGCACGGCCGACGCGACGCACGTCACGCCCACCAGCCGCTTGCGACGACGCACGCGATCCGCGAGCCGCCCGGCGAACGGCGAACCGATCAGCAGCACTGCACCTGCCGCGCAGCCCGACAGCAGCGACACCGATGCCGGCATGCCGACGGTCAGCGTCAGGAACGACGGCAGGAAAAACACGATCGTATAGGTGGTCGACGTGCCGCCGATCACGAGCAGCGTGCCGGCCGCGACCTGCCGCCACGGAATGCGCGCACGCACGCGCGGCGCGCCGGCCGCTGCGTGCGGCAGCGTATCGTCCAGGTGGCGCCGCAGGTAAAAGCCGACCGGGCCGATCAGCAGGCCGAGCACGAACGGGACGCGCCACCCCCACGCGTGCAGCGCGTCGGGCGGCAGTGCCCGCGACAGCGTCAGCGCGACGAACGCGCCGACGAGCGTCGCACCGCCCTGGCTCGCCATCTGCCAGCTCACCCGCTCGCCGCGCCGACCGGTGTCACCCGACTCCATCAGCAAGGTCGTCGCGGCCCCCACTTCGCCACCCGCCGAAAAGCCCTGCAGCAGACGCCCGACGACGATCAGCAGCGGCGCGGCGATGCCGATCTGCGCATAGGTCGGCGCGAAGCCGATGATCCCGGTGCCGAGCGCCATCAATGCGACCGTCAGCACGAGCGCGGGCTTGCGGCCGGCACGGTCCGCATAGGCGCCGATCGCGACGCTGCCGAGCGGCCGTGCGACGAACCCGACACCGAACGTCGCGAGCGACAGCATCAGCGCGCCTAGATCGCTCGACGCGGGAAAGAACAGCTTGCCGATCAATGCGGCGAAGAAACTGTAGACGGTGAAGTCGAAGAATTCGAGCCCGTTGCCGAGTGCGGCCGCAACGACCGTGCGGCGCGTTACGCGCGGCCCGGATTCGACCGGCGCAGCGGCCGTGCGATTCAGGGTATGCATCGAAAATTCCCGTTCAGAAGTTGTGATACATGCCGAGCGACAGCGTCACGGGTGTCGTCCCGGTGCGCGGTGTCGTTCCGCCCGACTCGGTCGGCAGCGGATTGCCGTTCAGCAACACGGTCGAGATGCCGTAGTTGCGGATGAACCCCGCACGCGCATAGAGGCCCGTGCGTTTCGACAGCAGGTAGTCGTAGCCCAGCATCGCACCGAGTGCCGAATCCCTGGCCGGCTGGCCGGCCGCGTCGCGCACACCCGACGTACCGCGATAGACAACCGACGCGCGAATCGCATTGACGCCGAACGGCACGATCGCGCCGAGCGTGTAGACGCGCGCAATGCCGTCGCCGGCCAGCTTCGGCGCGTACTGGTTGAACGATGCGGACAGCACGATCCGCCCGGTGTCATAGACGGCGCCGAGCCCGTACAGGTCGTTGCGCACGGTGCTCGCCCCGTTGACGCCCCACACCTGGTTGTAGCTCGCGGCCAGATAGGTCGTGCCGTTGTACCACTGCAGCAGCGCGCCTTGCGCGGACGCCGCGGGTGCCCGCCCGGCCACGTTGCTCGGCGCAAGCATCAGCATCAGCGACGTGGTGCCCGCGACGATCGGCGTACGGTAGGTGATGGCGTTGTCGACGCGCGCCGGCAATTGCGTCGCCCCCGGCCCGAGGTCCGAGTTGTAGCCGACGCCGCGGCTCGTCTGCACGGCTGCCGCGCCCAGCCACGTATAGACCGAGTTCGTGCCCACCGTGCCGAACACGTCGATGAACAGCGGCAGCGCCGTGCCGATCTGCTTGCCGAGACGCAACCGGCCGTAGCTGTCCGACGACAGGCCGACCCACGATTGCCTGTTGTACGTCGATTGCGCATCCTGCTGCGCGCCGCTGTTCGCGAGAAAACCGCTTTCGAGGTTGAACTCGGCGCGCCAGCCGCCACCGAGGTTCTCGCGGCCGAAGAAGCCGAACTTGGAGGTCCACTCGCCGCCGCTCTGCGTCTGCCACAGCGAACGGCCGCCGACCGTCTGGTAGTTGATCCCCATGTCGAGCGAACCGTACAGCGCGACGCCCTCCGTCATCCTGCCGTTGTACTCGGGCACCGCCGCCAGCAACACGTCCTGATAGGGCACGGCGCGCGCGTTGCCGGCGCCGAACGCGAGACAGGCCGCACCCAATGCAAATCGCTTTTTCATTCGTCATCCTTATCGTCAAGTCAACCCGGGTCCGGCCGGCGCGTCTCCCTTGCGCCTTCGTCAGTCCATCTTCAGGAAGCGTTCGGCAATCCCGGCGAAATAGGCTGCCCCCCAGCTCAGCGCGGAGTCGTTGAAGTCGTAATGCGGGTTGTGCACCGAACATCCGCCCCGGGAATCGACGCCATTACCGACCAGCACGTAGCAACTCGGTGCGCATTCGGTCATCCACGAGAAATCCTCGCTGCCCATCACGCCATCGGGCAACAGCGTGAGCGCGCCTTCGCCGGCCAGCGCCGCGATCGTCTCCACCGCGAGATCCGACGCCGCACGGTCGTTGTCCACGACACGCGAGATCGACTGGTATTCGATCTGCGCGGTCATCCCGAACGCCTGCGCCTGCGCGTCGACGATCCGGCGGATCCGCGCCTCGATTTCGTCGCGCGTGGTCGCGTCGAGCGCGCGCACGGACAACTGCAGCGTCGCCGTTTCCGGGATCACGTTCGGGGCAGTGCCCGCATGGAACGTGCCGACGGTCACGACGGCCGGCTTCAGCGGATCGACGTTGCGGGAGACGATCGATTGCAGCGCGGTCACGATTTGCGCGCCCGCGACGATCGGGTCGCTCGCGAGCTGCGGCATCGCACCATGCCCGCCTTTGCCCGTCACGGTGATCGTCACCGAATCGGACGACGCCATCATCGGCCCGTAGCGCAACGCGAAATGGCCGACCGGCACGCCCGGCGCGTTGTGCAGCGCATACACGCGTTCGCACGGGAAACGTTCGAACAGGCCGTCGTCGATCATCCGCTTTGCGCCACCGAGCCCTTCCTCGGCCGGCTGGAAGATCACGTTGAGCGTGCCGTCGAAACGGCCCTGTTCGGCAAGATAGTGGGCGGCGGCCAGCAAGATCGCCGTGTGGCCGTCGTGACCGCATGCGTGCATCGTGCGCGCAACCGTGCTCGCATACGGCAGCCCCGTCGCCTCCTCGATCGGCAGCGCATCCATGTCGGCGCGCAGGCCGAGCGTGCGCACCGACGCGCCGCGCCGCAACTGGCCGACGACGCCGGTGCCTCCCACCCCCGTCGTCACGTCGTAGCCCCATGTGGCCAGTTGTTCGGCGACGAGCTGCGCGGTGCGGGTCTCGGCGAAACCGAGTTCGGGATGGGCGTGGATGTCGCGGCGGATCGCAACGAATCGGGACTCCGACTCGCGAATCGCCGCGAGTACGTGAGCAAGGTTCTGCGTCATGGATGGCTCCGTGGAATCGGCCGCCTCGCGACCGTCCGGCCAAGCATAGAGACGCGTTTCGGGTCAAAAAACTCACGAATTTTGATGCAGATAACTTTTGGTAATATCTTCCGCATCATGAAAATTCATCAATTGCGCGCACTCGTCGCGGTCACGACGGCCGGCAGCATCAAGGCCGCGGCCCGGACCCTGCACGTCACGCAGCCGGCCATCAGCAAGGCGATCCAGGAACTGGAAAACGAGTTCGGCGTGACGCTCCTCGAGCGCAAACCGTGGGGCGTGGTGCCGACGCCGGAAGGCGACGCATTGCTCGGGCGCGCCCAGGCCGTCGTGCGCGAGCTCGAACGGGCGAGCGAGGACATGGCGCACATGAAGGGGCTGCGCGACGGGCGGCTCGTGATCGGCTTCACGCCGATCGTCGCGGTGACGGGCTTTGCGGAAGCCTACGCCGCCTTCCGCCGCCACTGGCCGAACGTCGAATGCGAACTTCGGGAACTGACGTTCAACCTGCTCACGGAACAGTTGCGCAATCGCACGCTCGATCTCGCCTTCGTCGCCGTCACGGGCCCCATTGCCGAGTCGGTCGACATCAGGGCGATCCGCACGTTCGACACCGCGTTCGTCACCCGCGAGAACGGGCGCTTCGCCGGCGCGACATCGCTCGAGGCGCTGCGCGACGCGGAATGGATCCACGCCGACGCCAGCGACAACTTCCCCACCTATATCCGCGACCTGCATGAACACGCGGGCCTGCCCCCGCCGCGCTGCATCACGCGCTGCACGTCGTATGCGCTGTTCTACAGCCTGCTCATGACCAACGATGCGATTTTCTCGTGGACCCGGCTGTCGCTCGCGGAAACCGTGTTCGGCCAGAAGCTGACGCCGCTGCCATTGCCGATGTCGCCGCCACCGCTTCAGTTGTACCGGCTCACGCCGCCCGGCCTGCAACTGACGCGGCCCGCATCCGATTTTCTGGCGCACGTGGAGGCCGCGTTCGCGTCGCTGCCGGCGGCCGGAAGCCCGGCATTGCGCTGACACCCGGTCGCGCTGCCTGCACCGCAACTCGCCGGGAGTGCGTCAGCCCGGGACGCGCATCCGCATGAACACGCGCTGCGTCTCGTCGAGTCCGAGCGCGACGTGGTGCGCGCGGATCGCACGCAGCGTGTCGTCGAGCGTGGCGTCGTCGACGATGCTGAAACCCAGGCGCGCGTAGTACGGCGCATTCCACGGCGCATTGCGAAACGTCGACAGTACGACCTCCGCGATGCCTTCCCGCGCGGCGCGTGCGTTCACCTGCTCGATCAGGCGCGCGCCGATCCGCTGCCCCGCATGCGACGGCGCGACATCCAGTTCCTCCAGATACAACCGCCGTGCATCGAGCAGCCGGTAGAACGCGAACCCGACGCACGCGCCCTGCGCATCGACCGCGACGACCGCGCGGCCGTCGTCGATGCGCGCGAGCACGTCGGCCGCATCGGTCGGCTCGCCATCGGCGATGTCGGTCATGCCGATTTCGCGAAACCGCTGCGCGGCGGCGACTTCGACGGCGGCCATCGCGGCCGCGTCTTCCCGCGTGGCGGGGCGAATCAGGATCGATGCGGTCATTGCGGCAATTCAGGCAGACAGTCTGGAACGGCCGTCACTATAATCGAAACCTCATACGTTTCGAACGCCCCCACCCACGAGGTTCGTCATGACGTTGTCCGCGCTCGCCGTCTTCGCTGTCACCCTGCTCGTCACCGCCGGCACGCCCGGGCCGAGCGTCGCCGCGCTGGTCGCGCGCGTGCTGACCAACGGCGTGCGCGACGTGCTGCCGTTCCTCGCCGCCATGTGGCTCGGCGAAGCGTTGTGGCTCACGCTCGCGGTCGCGGGGCTGTCCGCGTTCGCGCGCACGTTCGTGGCCGGCCTGATCGTGCTGAAGCTGCTCGGCGTCGCGTACCTGCTGTTCCTCGCGTGGAAGATGTGGACCGCGCCGACCGAGGCCGGCGCCGACGACCTGCCGCGCGGCCAGTCGCCGTCGCGCATGTTCGTCGCAGGCATGCTCGTCACGCTCGGCAACCCGAAGATCATGGTGTTCTATCTCGCGCTGCTGCCGACCATCGTCGATCTCACGCACGTCGGTGTGACCGCGTGGGCCGAACTCGTCGCCACGATGCTCGCGGTGCTGATCCTCGCCGACTGCTTCTGGTCGCTGCTCGCGGCGCGCGCGCGGGCTTTTCTCACTTCGGCGCGCGCGAAACGGATCGCCAACCGCACGAGCGCGACCGCAATGGCCGGCGCGGCAGTTGCAATCGCGACGCGGTAGCCCGCCGGTCCCGCGCCACACCGCCCCTGCCGCCCGCCATGTCGCAACTCGGGAAGATTCCTGCCGCTCTCGCCGCGCAATCGATTTCCAGTCGCGAGATCGTGCTTCCGCTCGACGCCGCGCTCGAATGCATCGATTATTGCGTGCGTCATCGCATTCCGATCTACGGATGGGAAGGCTGGGTCCTGACTGCCGACGGGCGGGTCGGACACGGCAGCGCACCGCAGGGCACCGTGTGTCTTGCGGACTGGCCGCTGGCGGATGCTGCCGCGTTCTGCCGCAGCACGATGACGTCCGACGCGCAGGCGTGGCACGACGAATACCACGCAACGACCGACCGGCTGCATTTTTGCATCACGATCGGCGACGCACGCTGATCGTCGTATCCGTGCAATCGCATGCCGGCGCGCGACCGGCAACTCGCAACGGCCGTCCGATCGTTGCTCCTGCTCCGGAGGGTTTCACCGTGAAGACCTGGTTATCGACCGTACTGGCTGCTCTCCTCTGCCTGTCGGCCACGCTCACGCACGCGGCCGGCATCAAGCTCGTCCGGATTCCGGCCGACGCCGGCGGCCCCGAACTGAAGGCAGTCGTGTGGACGCCCTGCGCGGACGCCGCCCAGACGCTCACGATCGGGCCTTTCGAACTGAAAGGACAACGCGACTGCCCGACCGTCGGCGACAAGCTTCCGCTCGTCGTGATCTCGCACGGGCATGGCGGCACGTACTTCGGCCATCACGACCTCGCCGAAACGCTCGCCGACGCGGGCTTCGTCGTCGCGGCGATCAACCATCCCGGCGACACGCATGCCGACATGAGCCATGCGGCCGACCTGCGGGAGCTGGCCGAGCGGCCAGCGGACATCAAGCGCCTCGTCGACTACATGCTGGCCAACGCGGCCGACGCCGCGCATGTCGATCCCGCGCGGATCGGCTTCTTCGGCTTCTCGCGCGGCGGCTATACGGGCCTCGTGCTGGCCGGCGCGAATCCGGATTTCGTGCACGCACGGGTGGCCTGCCCGGACCCGACCTGGCTGATCTGCAAGCAGATCCGCGACCATGACCTGCCGCGCCAGCCGCTGACGCACGATCCGAGGATCAAGGCCTACGTGCTCGCGGACCCGCTCGACGAATTTCCGACCGCCGAAACGCTGAAGGACGTGCACGCGCCGATCCAGCTCTGGGCGTCCGAAGCGGGCGGCGACGGCGTGGAGCCGGAAACGATCCCCGCGCTGGCCGGCCTGCTGCCGCGACGGCCTGAATTCCACGTCGTGCCGAATTCCGCGCACTTCGCGTTTCTCGCGCCGTGCCCCGAACAACTGGCACACGACTCGCCCGAAGTCTGTACCGATGCGAAGGGATTCGACCGCGCGGCGTTCCACGCGATGCTCGATGCAAAGGCGCTCGCATTCTTCACTGCCCATCTTCGCTAACAGCGAAACGCCTTGCGCCACGCACCCGGCACCGGCGCATGATCGTTGCACGCGATCAGCGCGCGCACCAGCGCCCAATCGTCGTCATCGCAGAAATCGAGCAGCATCGCGCCGCACGGGCCGCGCTGCTCGCGCAGCCGTGCGGCCAGCCGCGCATGAATGCCCTGCACCCGGCCGTCGCCGTGGGCAACGACCGACGGATTCGCGCCCATGCCGGTCCCGCTGCAGAAGTTGATCGCCCAGCGGCCACTGTCCGGCGACGGCAGGTCCGTCAGCAGCGCGTCGATCGCACGCCACTTCCAGCCGATCGACGCCGCCACCGGCACGCGATATTCGTCCTGGATCACGAACGCGCCGTCGGGATGATCGATCGTGAACGTCGCGTTATCGGGCCATGCGGTCAGGTCGATGCCGAGCGGCCGGCTGCTGCGAAAGCGCCGCAGCAGCACGATCGCGCCGCGCACGTCGCCGAGCGCGGGCAGCGTGCCGCCGGCATGCCAGCGCAGCCGCGGATGCCGCGCGCGATGCGCATCGAACGTCGCATCGAAACTGCGTGTGCACGCGTGCGCCGGCCATTCGTCCTTCACCGACATCACGATGCATTCGCGCGGATGTTCGTCGAGAAACCGCAAACAATCGGCCAGCACGTCGTCGAACGTCATGCCGAGCGCGATGCCGCCGTGATGGATGTCGAACGCGTCGCGCACGTGCCGGCAGCGGATGTCGAGCAGCCGCACGCCATGCGCGAGCTGCGCATCGAGCGGCGCACGCTGGGTGCGCACGAGCGCATCGTCGACGGTATACGCACAGGTGTCATGGCTGCCCGGTAGGGTCAGCGTATGCAGCGGCCGCGCGTCATCGAGCGCCGACATCCAGTCGGCAGGCGGCGTGCGCGTATCGTGGCTCGAAGGGATCATGAATCGATGAATGACAAGGAAAGAAAACCGTGGGTGACGGCGTCGGATGTCGCGGCGCGCGCCGGCGTATCGCGCTCCGCGGTGTCGCGTGCATTCTCGCCGACGGCGAGCATCGCACCGCAAACCCGTGAGCGCGTGATGGTCGCCGCGCGCGCGCTCGGCTACCAGGTCAACCTGATCGCGCGCGACATGATCACGCAGCGCAGCAGCATGATCGGCGTCGTGACGGCCGGGTTCGAGAATCCGTTTCGCGCGCGGCTGCTGTCGGACCTGATGGCCGCGCTCGGGCAGCGCGCGCTCACGCCGCTCGTGACCAATGCGGAAGACCCGCGCCAGGTCCGGCAATCGCTCGAGCAACTGCTCAGCTACCGGATCGCGGGCCTCGTGATGACGTCCGCGTCGCCGCCGCTGTCGGTCGCGCAGCAATATCTCGAACACCGGATCCCGGTCGTGATGATCAACCGCGACGCGAATCTGCCGGGCGCGGATGTCGTCGTGAGCGACAACGCGGCCGGCGCCGCGCATGCCGCGCGAATGCTCGCGCAGGCAGGCGCGCGCCGGGTCGCGTTCGTCGGGCCGCGCAACGCGAGCTACAGTGCGAGCGCGCGTGCCGCTGCGTTCGTCGAAGCGCTTCGTCGTCACGGCGATACCGATGGCGCCGCAAGCGTACGGATTCAGGACACGCCGTCCGACACATACGCATGCGGTGTCGAAGCGGCACGGCATCTGCTGTCCGGCGACACCGTTCCGGACGGCGTGTTCTGCTCGTCCGACCTGCTCGCGTTGGGCATGATCGACACCGCGCGCCAGCAGTTCGGGCTGCGCGTGCCGGAAGACTTGCGCGTCATCGGCTTCGACGACATTCCTGCCGCCGCATTCGACGGCTATGCGCTGACGACGCTCCGTCAGGATACGCAAGGCCTCGCGAACGCGGCCGTCGACATGCTCGCCGAGCGGATGCAGGCGTTCGCCGGCGCATCGCGCACGCGAGTCGTGCCGGTGACCTGCGTCGTTCGTCACAGCTGCGTCGGCCGCCCGGCGTAGCGACGTGCGATGCGCGCGCGTGCGCCAACGTGATGCATGACAGGCGCGAGCGCGCAGCCGAGCCTGCCGCGCGGCGCACCGCCGCCCTGCATCGGCGTCACTTCAACCCGCCCGCGAACCCGCGCAACAGGTAACGCTGCACATAACCAGCCACGGCCAGCGTGGGCAGCGACGCCATCAGCCCCGCGCTCATCAGGTCACCCCAGTCGATGCCGTTCTCCGTCACGTAGCCGGCGATCGCGAGCGGCAGCGTGAAGCGGCTCGGCGTCGACACGAACAGCAGCGCGATCAGGAACTCGTTCCAAGCGGCGATGAACACGAAGATCGCGGTCGCGATCAGGCCCGGCGCGCACAGCGGCAGCACGATCTGCACGAGCCGTCGAGCCAGCCCCGCGCCGTCGATGCAGGCCGCTTCCTCGTATTCGATCGGCACGTCGCGCACGAACGCGAGCAGCATCCAGATCGCCATCGGCAGCGCGTAAATCTGATACGCGAGCATCAGGCCCGGCGTCGAATCGAGCAGGTGCAGCCGTTTCGCGAGCGCGAACAGCGGCACCGCGATCGTGATCGGCGGCATCAGCTTCAACGCGAGCACGAGCACCAGGAACAGCAGGTCGAGCCGCGCCGGAAAACGCAGCCGCACGAGCGCATACGCGGCCGGAAACGCGAGCGCCAGCGCGAGCAGCGTCGTGCCGAAGCCGACCAGCAGCGAATTGAAGAGCGGCGCGCCGATGCCGTTGGACCATACCGATGCGAAATGCGCGAAGGTCGGCGCGGCCGGCCAGATCCGCAGCGGATGATCGAGACGTTCGAGCGTCGGCATGAAGGCCGCGCCGGCCATCCACAGGCACGGCAGCAGCAACAGCGCGAGCGCGGCGATGCGCAGCGCCCACGGCAGCGCGCGACCGAATGCGGCGCCCGTGCGCGCGCGCGAGATGCCTGCGGATTGCGCCGTCATGCGCGCCGCTTGCGAACCGTCTGCCATACGTACCCCGAGACCAGCAACGCGGACGCCGCGAGCATCAGCACCGACGCGGCGCTCGCCGGCCCGACGTTGAAGAAGCGGAAGCCCGTGTCGTAGATATAGGTCGACAGCGTCTGCGTCGCGTTGCCGGGGCCGCCGCCCGTCAGCGCATAGACCTTGTCGAACAGCTTGAACGTGTCGATCGAGCGCAGCAGCAGCGCGAGGCCGATCTGCGGCGCCGCGAGCGGCAGCGTGATGTCGCGCAGGCACTGCCACTCGCTCGCGCCGTCGGTGCGCGCGGCTTCGTACAGTTCCTGCGGGATCGACTGCAACCCGGCCAGCACGATCAGGAAGGCCATCGGCGTCCACTGCCATACGTCGACGAGCGCGAGCGACCACAACGCGAGATGCGGATCGGACAGCCAGCGCACGCCTTCGACGCCGAACGCCGCGAGGAACGCGTTCAGGAAGCCGTCGAAGTTGAGCCAGTTGCGCCAGATCGCCGAGCACACGAGCGTGGACAGCATCATCGGCAGGATCGCGAGCGGCAGCGCGATGCGCCGCCCCGGAAACGCGCGCACGAACAGCAGCGCGAGGCCGAAACCGAGCGCGACTTCCGCGAGCGACGCGACGATCGTGAAGCGCAGCGTGTTGCCGAAACCGGCCGTGAACGCGTCGTCGCCGAGCACCGCGCGATAGTTCGCGAGCCCCGCGAACGCGCGGCGGCCGGCCGAGTAGTCGACGTGGCAGAACGAATCGATCAGCACCTGCGCGACCGGATACAGCGCGAGCGCGGCGAGCACCAGCAGCGCGGGCCCGAGCAGGGCGACGAACGGCAGGCTGCGGCCGAAGGACTTCATGCGCGACCTCCGGCTGCCGAGTTGACGCGCGCCGTCACTTGCCGGCCGCGGCCGTCGCCTGCGCGATCTTCTGCTGCGCCTGGCGCAGCGCGGCGTCGGGCGCGGCCTGCCCCGTCAGCGCGAGCTGCAGCTGGTCGCCGAGAATGCTCTCGACCTGCTGCCAGTCCTTCACGCGCGGCCGCGCACGGCCGGCCTCGAGCGCCTTCAGCTGATCCGGATACCAGCGATACTGGCGCACCAGCGCCGGATCGTTGAACACGCTGCGGCGGGTCGGCGGAATGCCGATGCCGGCGAGGCGCGTCTGCGTGTCGCGGTTGGTCAGGTACGCGAGGAAGTCCTGCGCGAGCTTCGCGTGCGGCGCGTCCTTCGGAATGCCCATCTGCCAGATGCCGAGCATCGGCGCCGGGCCGGCAGTCTGCCCGGGCGGCGGCTGCAGCGCGATCTGCCCGACCACGCGCGACTGCTTCGGATCGTCGAGCGCCGGCACCCACGCCGGCCACACCTCGATCGACTGCGCGGCCGTGCCGCGCTGCAGCGCGTCGCGCACTTCCGCCGCGCCGTAGACGTCGACGTCCTTCGGCGCGGACGCCTTCAGCGCGAGAAAGGTCTTCAGCGCGGCCTGCGCCTCGCGCGAATCGATCGTCACGTTGCCGGCACGGTCGAACACGTCGCCGCCGTAGGCCCACAGGATCGGCAGGAAGCCCGTCACGACCGGGTTGCCCTTCGTGCCGCGGAACACGACACCCGAAACGCTCTTGTCCGCGCCGCCGACGGTCTGCGCGATCTTCAGCACGTCGTCCCAGTTGCGCGGCGGCTGCAGCTTGTATTTCGCGAGCAGGTCCTTGCGGTACGCGAACATCTCGACGTTGCCGACGATCGGCAGCGCATACAGCGCGCCGGCCGCATTGCGGCCGAGCGCGACCGCGGACGGCACGAGGTCGGCGTCGGCCAGCGATGCCGGCAGCGGTTTCAGCCAGCCGTTGCCGATGAATTCGGGCGCCCACGTGTCGTCCATCATCACGAGGTCGTACGCGCCCGTGCCTTCGCGCATCGACAGCTTGAGCTTCTGGTACAGGTTCGCGTTCGGCAGCTTGAGCAGCTCGATCTCGGTGCCCGGGTGCAGCTTGTTGAAGCCGGCGACGGCGTCGGCCAGCCCCTTTCCGTAGATGTCGTCGCGGCCCGCGATGACGAGATCCGCCGCGAAGGCGTGCGAGGCGGCAAGGGACAGCGCAACGGCGGCGGACAGCGCGCGCAGGCGGCTCAGCAAGGTCATGAGGTCTCTCTCGTTCGGCGTGGTGGCGGGACGGCCAGGCGTTGCACACGTGTGCAACGTGGGCGACGCTTCTGGCCGCCTGAAGCGAACGCCATTGTTCACGCCGATCGTTAAGAATTTATGGCACGCGGCGGGAACGGCCGTCGCCGTGCCCGGCTGCCCCGCCCCGCCCCGCCAGCCGCTCCGAGCCTCCGCCCCGGTCAGAAATTCACGCGGATCCCGGCCATCACCGCCAGTTGCCGGCTCGAGTTGCTGTTCGCGAGCACCGGAATCTGCGCGTAGTTCACCGCGTTGCCGCTCGCGTCGGTGCCGAGCCCCGTCCCGCTCGCGATCTGGCCGATCGCGACCGCATACAGCGCCGTGCGCTTCGACAGGCTGTAGTTCGTGCCGACGTTCACCTGGTGGAACCGCGTCGTGCCGCGCCCGTCGGTGTGCGCGGCGTTGAAGATGTAGGCAACGCCGCCCTGCAGCGCGGGCGTGAACAGGTACGTGGCGTTCAGTTCGTCGATGTCGAACGTGAACGCCTGCGTGCGCGGCTGCGCGGTGGTCGAGAAGTAGCGGCTGTCGCCGAGGCGCGTATGCGTGTAGGTGAGCGCGATCGTCGCCGCGCCGAACGTGACCGACCCGCCCGCACCGAACGCGCGCATCGAGCCGGCATCCTGCAGCAGGCAGTACATCGCGCCCGGGTTGCTGCACGCGAAATCGCCGATATAACCGCTCGCGCCGCCGAGCGCCGCGTCGAGCGGCTGGTGCAGGTCGAGGTAGCCGACCGAGAACGCCACCGGCGCGCGCGTGTACGTCGCGGCCACCGCATAGCCGCGCTTCGCGGAGAAATCGCCGGCCTGCCCGCCGAAGCTGAACGTGCCGCCGAACGTGAAGCCGTTGAAATCGGCGCTGGTGAACTTCACCGCGTTGTTGAAGTTGAATGCGGCGTTCAGGTTGTCGACGTCGCCGAGGTGCGAGCCGTACGGTGTCGCCCAGTTGTTGCTCGACACATACGCGCCGAGCATGTCCGTGTACGAGTCGTATTGGCGGCCGAGGCCGAGCGTGCCGATCCCGTCCTGGCGCAACCCGACCCACGCCTGCCGGCTGAACGCGGTGCCGCCCTGCAGCGCCTGCCCGTTCGCGGACAGGAACTGCTGCTCGAGCGTGAACACCGCGTCGAGCCCGCCGCCGAGCGGCTCGGCCCCCTGGAATCCGAAGCGCGACGGCACGAGGTTGCCGCCGCCCATCTGCCACGCATGGCCGCCGCCCGTGCTGCCGTCGGCGCGCGTGAACTGCTGGTTCGTCGAGTAGATGATGCCGGTGTCCACGGTGCCGTACAGCGTCACGCTGCCGGAGGTCTGCGCGTGTGCGTGCATGCACCCGAGCGTGGCCGCGGCCGCGGCCAGTCGTCTTCCGATTCTCATGTCCCGCCCCTCTGTTGTCATCGATACGCAGTGCAGATCGATGGAGTTGTCGATATGGGTGACAGGACTCTATCCAGCGAAAATTCAGGACCTCTATCGCAAATCGGCAAACCGTGGCGCGCATGGTGCGCGACGTTGCCCGGCGGCGCCGTCGCGGTGCGCGTGCGTCATTCGGGACGCGCCGTCTGGGAAGGCAGCTCGCCGAACAGGTCGCGATACTCGCGCGCGAAATATCCGAGGTGAGTGAACCCCCAGCTCGCGGCGGCCTCGCCGACGCCGAGCTGCTGCACGGATGTCGTGCGCAGCATGCGCCGCACCGCGTTCAGCCGGATCGTGCGCAGATAGCCGACCGGCGTGACGTCCGCCACGCGTTGGAAGCTCGTCTGCAGCGTGCGGCGGCTGCACCGCAGCGCGCGGCACAGTTCGAGCACGGTGACGGGTTCCTCGGGGCGGTCGCGCAGATGCTTCTCGCAACGGCTCACGATGTCGCTGTAGGTGGCGTGCGTGATGTCGCGGCGCTCGACGCCGATGCCCTGCTCGAGCGCGTCGAGGAACATGCCGAGCATCGCGTCGCGGAACATCTTGCGGGTGGCCGCGTATTCGAGGTGGCCCGGGTTGCGCTGCGCATCGTCGATCAACGACGACAGCCGCACGCCGAGCGCGACGCCCTGCTCGTCGGACAGCCGGGTCACGTGGCGCAGCTTGCGCGCGCCGGATGCGCCGAATTCGGCTTCGCACAGCTCGTCGACCATGTCGGACGCCGCGCTGATCCCGACGAGCCCCATCCCTTCCGGCGTGTGGAATTCGAAATCCTCGCCAGCGCGCAGCGCGAGCAGCGCATAGCCGTCGACGGGCTGGCCCTGGAACGTGCCCGCGAGCGGCACCGACAGCGGCACCGCGAGCGACGTGCGCCCGGCCGGCGCGAGCCCGGTTTGCGCGACGCGCCGGTTGGTCGTCTCGCGGAAGAAGTGGAAATCGTCGTACAGCACCTGCGTGACGGTGCCCTTGAAGCGGCCCGGCGTCATCTGGCGGTAGACCTGATGCCAGCCCGCGATCGCGAGCCCGTGATCGTGCACGTCTTCGTGTGAGCGTGACTGGAACAGCATCGGCATCTCCGGTAAAACCCCTAAACGCGGCCGCCGGGTTCCCCCGGCGCGCAACGCCACAGCTTACCCGTGCAAAATCCTGCGTAGTGCGGTTTCGAACGCAAGACAGGCCGCCGACAGCGCGGCGGCCTGCTCGCCCGTCAGGCGGACGTAGCGGCGGAACGACGGCATCCGGTTCACGACCTCGCTGCCGCCGAACGGCACGATCGCGAGCGTCCAGCGGCCGTCGCGCGCGTCGATCGCGCAGTCGGTCAGGTGCAGCGGCCGCAGCGCGTCGGCCAGCGACGACTCGGCGACCAGCGCGGCCACCGTGTCGACGAATCCGGGGTCGCATCCCGGCTCGGCCACTGCGTCGATGCCCGTGCGGCGCAGCCAGCCGGTCTGCGTCACCCGCGCTCGGCCCTGCACGGCCGGGCCGCGCGCGGTTGCCGCCACCTTCACACTGACCGTATGCATCAGGAACTGGCGATCGACACGCTCGTCGATGCCCACGCGCACGCCGTTCGGCAATCGGGCCGTCAGACTGCCGCCCCCGTCGACGTCGCGCGCGGCGCCCAGATCGGCGAGCACGCGCGCGGCGATCGCGCCGGGCCGATGGCCGGGCGGCGGCGCATCGGGCGCCGCGCGCCAGCGGGCGAGCGCAGCCTTCACGACGCGACGTGCTCGTTGCGCAGCACTTCTTCCACCGGCACCGGCTTGAACGGATGCCGGCGCTGCACGACGAGCGTCCAGAACAGCGCGTACAGCGCGGTGAGCCCGAGCATCGCGCCGAACGGCACGTAGATGTCGCGCGCGTTCATGCCCGGCGGCGTGATGTACCAGATCGCGAGCACGATGCCGACGCTCGACACGATCTGCGGCAGCGGGAACAGCGGCGAACGGTACGGGCGCGGCAGGTCCGGGCGGCGAATCCGCAGCATCACGACCGACGCGGTGACGAGCAGGTACGCGGTGCCCCACGCGCAGGTCGCCGCGAGCACGAGGTGCAGGATGCTGTCGAGATTGCCGTTGATCAGCCACGCGTGGAAGATCGGCACGATCGCCGCCGCGACGATGCCGACCACCGGCGTCTTGAAGCGCGGATGCAGGTACGCGAAGCAGCGCGGCAGCGCGCCGTCGATCGCCATCCCGTACAGGATGCGCGGCAGCCCGGCCATCAGCGTGTTGATCGTCGCGGCGCCCGCGCACAGGAACGCGATGCCGAACCAGATGCGGCCGAAGGGCCCAAGCACCTGCAGCGCGAACGCGGGAATCGCGCCCGGCGTGTCGAGCAGGTGCGTGAGGCCGTCGGGGCTCACGGGCACGTTCGCGACCTGGCGGCGGATCGCCGCGCCGTACAGGAACATGCAGATCGCGACGCCGACGAGGCCGAGCGCCATCGCGCGCGGAATCGTCTTGCCCGGCGCCTTCATTTCCGGCGCGAGCGGCGTGACGAACTCGCAGCCGACGAACATGAACATCGCCATCCCGACGAGCGACAGCACGGCCGGCACCGACGTGCCGACTTCCGAGCCGCCGAACCAGCCGTCGAGATGCACGGCCGGCGCGGCCGCGAGCCCGAGGATGCCGAAGATCATCAGCGACAGCCACATGCCGGCCGTCAGCACGATCTCGAGCTTGCTGAACACCTTGATGCCGATGATGTTGGTGATCGCGAACGTGACCACGAGGCCGACGCCGACGAGCCACGAGCTGTTGTGCTTCTCGAACGCCGCATTCAGCGATTCGAAATTGACGAGCGCCATGATGCCGCTCAGGATCGTTTCCGCCGTGCCGGCGAACACGTGCACGAGGAAATACGCGGAGATCGTGCCGGTGATCGCCCAGAAGCGGCCGAGCCCGCACGACAGGTAATCGTAAACAGAACCGGCCGTCGGCAGCATCGCGGCGGCTTCCGAGAACGTGGTCGCCTGCGCCTGCATCATCACGAACGCGATGATCATCGCGACCGCGAACGCCCAGCCGCCCATCCCGAAGCCCGAGGTCGCGGTGAGAATCACCGGGCTTGCCATGATGAGGCCGACGGCGCTCGCCAGCGCGGTCGGAAAGCCCACCGCACCCGCCTTCAGCGCAGTGCCGCCGCCTGCCTCGGCCGGCGTGCCGGCGGGCGCGCCGCCCGCGGCGCCGGTAATTCCTGACCATCCCGACATCTTCGTCTCCTTCCTGAACGGGCCCGAACCTGCGCTCCGGCAGCTATCGGGGCCCCATGCTTTGCGGTCGGCCCGGGGCGGCGCTTCAGCGCTTCGATTCCCGGGCCCCCTGTCGATCACACCTTGATCCGATGTCGAAAAAATACGCAGGCAAAATAATCCGGTCATAGCGCAAATCGGCAAACCGGCGGCGGCCGCACTGCCCGCCGCCGGTTTGCCGTCACGCAATCACGCCGTCACGCGAACGGCACGGCCTCGAAGCCCGCCGCGAGCGCGTCGACGATCCGGTCGAGCTGCTCGCGCTGGATCACGAGCGGCGGCGACAGGATGATCTTCGTGCCGACCGGACGCACCAGCACGCCGTTCTCGCGCGCGACTTCCGCGACCGCGTTCGCGTAGCCGGACAGCGGGTCGATCGGCTCGCGCGTGTCCTTGTTCGCGACGAGGTCGAGCGCGAGCATCAGCCCCTTGCCGCGCACCTCGCCGACCGCCGCGAAGCGTTCCGCGAACGGCTGCAGCGCTTCGAGCAGATACGCGCCCTGCTTCGCCGCATTCGCCGGCAGGTCTTCCTTCACGACGATGTCGAGGCTCGCGATCGCGGCCGCGCACGCGACCGGGTGGCCCGCATACGTGTAGCCGTGCATGATCGCGCCGCCGAAATCGGCGTTCGCGGCGAACGCATCCTCGATCCGCGCGTTCACGACCGTCGCGCCGAGCGGCACGTAGCCCGACGAGATCCCCTTCGCGAGACACATGATGTCCGGGCGCACGCCCCAGCCGCGGCTACCGAACATGCTGCCGCTGCGGCCGAAGCCCGTCACGACTTCATCGGCGATCAGCAGGACGCCGTAACGGTCGCACACCTCGCGCACGAGCGGCCAGTAGTTGGCCGGCGGCACGATCACGCCGCCCGCGCCCTGGATCGGCTCCGCGATGAATGCGGCCACCGTGTCCGGGCTCTGGAACTGGATCTCGCGCTCCAGCATTTCCGCGCAGATCCGGCCAAGTTCTTCGGGGTCCTGCGTGAACGGGTTGCGGTACAGCCACGGCGTCTCGACGTGGAAGCAGCCCGGCAGGTTCGGCTCGTAGTTGCGGCGGAACACCGTGTTGCCGTTCACCGACGCGCCGCCGAAGTGCGTGCCGTGATAACCCTGCTTCAGCGAGATGAACTTCGTGCGGTCGGCCTGGCCGCGCACCTTCCAGTACTGGCGCGCGATCTTCAGCGCGGTCTCGATCGAATCGGAGCCGCCCGAGCTGTACAGCACGCGGCGCATCCCTTCCGGTTCGAGCAGGTCGATCACCTTCTTCGACAGCTCTTCCGCGCGCGGATGCGAGATCCCGTCGAACAGCTGGAAGTATTCGAGCTCGTCGAGCTGGCGCACGATCGCGTCCTTCACTTCCTGGCGGTTGTGGCCGACGTTCACGTTCCACAGGCCCGCGACGCCGTCGACGAGCTTGCGTCCCTCTTCGTCGAATACGTAGCAGCCGTCGCCGCGCACGATGCGGATCGGCTTGCGCTGTTTCATCTCGTTCGGGTGCAGCATCGGGTGCCAGAATTTTGCTTCGTTGTAGCTCATTGCAGTCTCCACTGTCGGATCGTTTGAACCTGGTTCGTCCGGGTTCAGGTTTCGAGGTTGATGCCGCGCGTCAGTGCGCGATGCAGACGGATTTGGTTTCGGTGAAGCCTTCGATCGCGTACTGGCCGAACTCCCGGCCGATGCCCGATTGCTTGTAGCCGCCGAACGGCATCGACGGATCGAGCGGGATATGGCAGTTCACCCACACGGTGCCGGCCTCGATCTGCGGCACGAGGTTCATCACGCGCTTCAGGTCGTTGCTCCAGATGCTCGCGGCGAGGCCGTACGGCGACGCGTTCGCGAGACGCACCGCGTCGGCCGCGTCGTCGAACGGCACGACGACGATCACCGGGCCGAACACTTCGTCGCGCACGATCGCGCTGTCGGGATGCGGATCGGCGATCACGGCCGGCTTCACGTAGTAGCCGGGCAGGTCGTCGGCCGGCGTGCCGCCCGCGAGGAACGTCAGGCCCGCGCGGCGCGCGCCCTCGATGTGCTGGACGACCTTGTCGCGATGGTGCGCGGAGACCAGCGGGTTGATCTGCGCGGTCGTGTCGAGGCCCGCGCCGAGCTTCATCGACTGCGCGACGCCTGCGAGGCCGTCAGCAAGCTGCGCGAACTTGCTGCGGTGCACATAGATGCGCGACGCGGCCGCGCACACCTGCCCCTGGTTGAAGAACGCGCCGGCGGCGACGCCGTCGAGCGCCTGCGCGACGTCGATGTCGTCGAGCATCACGATCGGGTTCTTGCCGCCGAGCTCGAGCGAGAAGCGCGTCATGTTCTGCACGGCCGCCGCGCCGACCAGCTTGCCGGTCGCGGTCGAGCCCGTGAACGATATCTTCGCGATCGACGGGTGGCTCGCGAGCGCGGCGCCGCACACGCGGCCGCCGGTGACGACGTTGAACACGCCGGGCGGCACGCCGGCCTCGCGTGCGAGCTCGGCCAGGCGCAGCGCGGTGAGCGGCGTTTCCGGCGACGGCTTCAGCACGATCGTGCAGCCGGCCGCGAGCGCGGGGATCAGCTTCCACACCGCGATCATCAGCGGGAAATTCCACGGCACGATCGCGGCGACCACGCCGACCGGCTCCTTGCGCGTATAGGCCGTATAACGCGCGCCGGGCGGAAACGGGATCGACACGTCGAGCGTCTGGCCGGTGATCTTGGTCGCCCAGCCGGCCATGTAGCGCACGTATTCGACGCTCGCGCCGACCTCGATCGCGCGCGACACGTGAATCGACTTGCCCTGGTTCAGCGTTTCGAGCTGCGCGAGCGTTTCGGCGTCGGCCTCGATCAGGTCGGCGAGTTTCAGCAGGATGCGTTCGCGGTCGGCCGGGCGCAGGCCGCTCCACACGCGGGTGTCGAACGCGTGCTTCGCGCTGGCGACCGCGCGGTCGACGTCGCGTTCGTCGGCGTCCGCGACCGTCGCGAGCCGCTCGCCCGTCGCGGGGTCGTACACGTCGAGTCGCGCGGCCGCGTGGGCGGGCTGCATTTCGCCGTCGATGAAGAGGCCGAAATCGCGCGCAACGAAAGTGCGCACGGTGTCGCTGACGGCGACGAAGTTCGTGGTGCTCATGGGCGTCTCGAGGATTGTCGTGGCTGGACCGCGTGCGTGTGAGGCACGCGGGCGTCGGATCACTGTATCGACGAGGGTTCACGCCCGGTGAGCGCAAATTGGCAGCGCGTGGGGAGAAGGCGGCGGGGTCGAACCGCGCGGGAGGTCAGGCGGGGCGAGGCGAAAAGCCGGTATGGGAACGGACCGGACGGCTAGTTTCTGAAACCGTGCGCCATCGACGTCAGGAAATCGTATGCCTGGTAATCCAGCCAGTAAATGCCGAGTGCAAGCGGGATCAGGAAATACAGCGAGTCGTAAGTCCCGCTTCGCACGGTTCTGATGATGAAAATCGGTAGCGCAATGCTCAAGGCGATGACCACCAGCGAAGCGGCAATGATTGCGACGTCCATGTTCCCGGCCCTTTGATTGTTATCGAAACGACGAGCGTGCATGGTACTGCACGACCTCGACGGCCGACGTGCGGAACGGACTCCGGAACAACGTGGGATCAGCCGCTGACTTCCATGCAACCCGCTGCACCAACCAGTTCGTTTTCCTTCGCGCTGCCCGATGTGAACAGACAAAAGCTCGCGCCCAGGTCGCTTTCGAATTCCATCAGGAAATCCGGCCGGCCGTCGCGGTCGACATCGCCGGCCCAGATCAGGGACGCATTGAACGGCGGACTGCTGCCGCCGAAGTCATGCAGAACCGACCGCTTGCCGCCACCTTCGACGATCACCGCACCGGATACCGTGTGGCGCAGTTCGTACCGACGGCCGTGAAAACCGACGCGCAGCGGGTCGGCGCCGGGCTCGATCGCCGTTCCATCCTTCGGGAACGCCAGGTTCGCCGCATCGACCTTGCCCGGCCTGAGCGACTTGCACCGAAACAGCGCCACGGCTTTCTTCAGGTCGGACTTGATATCGACGATGTCCCCTTCCGGCTGCTCCGGTTCGAACCGGACGCGTGCCGGCGCGAGCCTCCAGCGGTCCCCGTCGGGTACCAGCCCCAGCCACCCGGCGCCTGAATGGTCGCCGGCCTCGCCGACATCGTCCGGTGCGATCCGGGTCGGTTGCAGCACGAGGCACGGGTCGGGCTCGCCCTCTTGCGCGAAGGCTGAGGCGGAAGCACCCAGCGAGACGAGCAGCACGGCCAGCAGCGCTTTGGTGTGGGAATTCATGAATCGGCGATCGCGAAGGTTCGAAGTCCGGGCCGCAATTATCCGATGAATTACAGGAACAGCGCCCCCACCAGTTCGGTGCGATTCGACACGCCGAGCTTGCGGTACATGCGCATCAGGTGCGTCTTGACGGTCGGCTGGCCGAGCGCGAGATCGCGCGCGATCTCCTTGTTCGAGCGGCCGTCGCGCACGAGGCGCGCGATCTGCTCCTCGCGGTAGGTCAGCCGCTCCTCGCAGCCGATCCGGTGGATCCCGCTCCGCGCACGCAGCAGCGGGCTCAGCGCGGCTTCGGCTACCGGCTGCAGCCGCGCGAGCGCATCGATCTCGCCGGGTGCGAACCGCCCGGCCGTGGCGGCATCGGCCACGCCGCCGCGCGTTTCGCCCGCCCCGAAGCGCAGCAGCGAGAACGCGCCGACCGTCCGGCCCGCGTCGCGCAGCCAGATCTCGACGACGTCGGCCACGTCGTGGCGCCGCAGGAAACGGGTCCAGTATGCGGACGCGTCGCGTCTTTCGTCAGGCAATTGCGACGCGAGCGTGACCACCGCGCGTTCGCCCGCCGCGCAACGCGACGGATGCAGCGGATCGAGCATCCGGTAGCGCGCGACATAGGTGCGATGCATCGATTCCGGCATCCCGAACAGCTCGAAATCGGCCGGCTCGCCGCTCTGGTCGAGCCGGTAGAACACGATCGCGGACGGGCCCGCGAACGCGTCGAACGCATCCACGCACGCGCGCAGCGCGCGTGGCCAGTCGTCGGAGGCCGGGTCGGCGGGAACGGTCGGGAGCGGCATGGTGGAATCGGCTGGCGGCGCGAACGTATCGGAAATCGAAGTTCGGGCCAGCCTATCGGCGCCGAAAAGCGCCGGTGAGCACAAATCGGCAAATCGTCGCGGTTTGGTGGCGGGCGCTGGTGTGGCTGGTGTGGCTGGTGTGGCTGGTGTGGCTGGTGTAGCCGGTGTGGCCGGTGTGGCCGGTGTGGCCGGTGTGGCCGGTGTGGCTGATGCGACCGGTGCAGCCGATGCAACCCCTGCAACCGGAACGATAAAGGCGCGCGACGACGCGCGCGCCGCGTGTCAGCGCGCGTTCGACGCGAACGTATCGCAGGCGCTCAGTTCGCCCGATTCCATCCCGCGCCGCAGCCAGTACACGCGCTGGTCGCTGGTGCCGTGCGTGAAGCTCTCCGGCACCACGTCACCCTGCCCTTGCTGCTGCAGCCGGTCGTCGCCGATCGCGGCGGCCGCCTTCAGCCCCTGCTCGAAATCGCCGGGTTCCATCAGCCGCTGGTTCGCGCGCTGCGCGTTGTTCGCCCATACGCCGGCAAAGCAGTCGGCCTGAAGCTCCATCCGTACCGACAGCGCGTTCGAGTGCGCCTGGCTCGCCCGCCGGCGAGCGGCGTCGACCTTGTCGGAAATGCCGAGCAGGTTCTGCACGTGATGGCCGACTTCATGCGCGACCACGTAAGCCTGCGCGAAATCGCCGCCCGCGCCGAAACGCTGGCGCAGCTCGTCGTAGAAACCGAGATCGATATACACCTTGCGGTCGGCCGGGCAATAAAACGGCCCCATCGCCGTCTGGCCCGTGCCGCATGCGGTCGGGGTCGAGTTCGTGAACATCACGAGCGTCGGCGGCTGATATTGCGCATGCAGCTGGGTATTGAACACACCCGTCCACGTGCGCTCGATATTACCGAGCACCTTGCGCGTGAACACCGCGCCCGGATCGTTCGCCGGCACGCCCTGCCGCTGCGTGGGCGCGGGCTGCGCCTGCTGCTGGCGGCCCTGCAGCGCCGATGCGCCTTCGAGCACCACGCGGGGGTCGATCCCGAAGAAATACGACGCGGCGAACGCGATCACGATCGTGCCGATGCCGATCGTCGCGCCCCGCCCGCCGCCGAACCCGCCGGCGCCACGGCGATCCTCGACGTTCGTGCTTTCCCTTTCGTCGTCCAGCCTCATAACCGGCCCTCCCTGTTCCTGTCGATGGCCCGCGCGCAGGCGCGCAACCGGGCGATATGTTGTGTTGTCGCGGCACGATCGTTCGGCAGAGGCCACGCCTGCGTGCCGGGATCGCCAGCCCGCCGCTCCGCTCGCACGACGGAATCGGCCGGCCGACGCACCGCGCGTCGATACGCGGCTCGCCCGCGCTATTCTGCCGGGCTTTCGTGACTTATCGCAAAAATGGGGAGGATAGTGCGATTCGGCGCCGGACATCGTCAGCCTTTGCAAAATGGCCAGCGCACGCCCCGGATGCCGCCCGCGTTCATCCTTTCGGCTGATACCGGCGTTCGCGGGCCCCGCCTAAAGTGACCGGAAACCACCCCTTTCCGGAGCACGACATGACACACCCGCCCCCACGCACGATCGCGATCACAGGCGCCGGCACCGGCATCGGCGCCGCGTGCGCGCGCCGCTTCGCACGCGGCGGCGACCGCGTCGTGCTGATCGGGCGGCGCCAGGCGCCGCTCGACGCGCTGGCCGCCGAAACAGGCGGCCTCGCGCTTGCCGGCGATGCCGCGAGCGCCACCGACTGGGCCCGCTTCCTGCCGCGCATAGCCGAACGCGTCGGCCGCGTCGACGCGCTCGTCGCATGCGCGGGCGGCCACGGGCTCGGCCGCGCGGACGAAACCGACGACGCGCAGTGGCGCGACGCCATGCACGCGAACCTCGACACCGCGTTCGTGAGCGCGCGCGCGTGCCTGCCCGACCTGATCGCGCAGCGCGGCAGCATCGTGCTGGTCGCGTCGATCGCCGCGCTCGCGGCCGGGCCCGGCGTGTGCGGCTACACGGTCGGCAAGCATGCGCTGCTCGGGCTCGCGCGGTCGCTCGCGCGCGACTACGGGCCGCACGGCGTGCGGGCGAACGCGGTATGCCCCGGCTGGGTCCGCACGCCGATGGCCGATGCGGAGATGGAACCGCTGATGTCGGCGCACGGCGACACGCTCGACGGCGCGTATACACGCGTCAGCGCCGACGTGCCGCTGCGCCGCGCGGCCGACCCGGACGAGATCGCGGCCGTGTGCGCGTTCCTCGCATCGCCGGACGCGTCGTTCGTGACCGGTGCGACGCTCGTCGCGGACGGCGGCGCGATGGTCGTCGACGTGCCGACGCTCGCGTTCGGCACGCTCTGATGCGCGCGGGCACGCCGCCCGCGTAACCCTTCGTTGCACCAGGCGCGTCGTGCGTGCCCGCCGGCACGCCGCCGCCCGTCCGCTCCCCACGACGCGCACCGCGCCGCCCGCGCGTTTCCCTGCACCGAAAATCCGCTACCATCGACCGGTCCCGCCGCCCCGCCCGGCACCGCCTCACGTTTCGGACTTCGATGAACATCCGGTTTCTTGAAACCTTCGTCTGGCTCGCGAAGCTGGAAAATTTCCGGCTCACGGCCGAAAAGCTGCACACGACGCAGGCCGCCGTGTCGAGCCGCATCGCGTCGCTGGAGGAAGCGTTCGACGTGCGCCTGTTCGACCGCAACACGCGCTCGGCCACGCTCACGCCCGCCGGGCGCCGCATGCTCGCGTACGCGGAGCGGATCGTGCGGCTCGACGGCGAAATGCGGCGCGACATCGACGCGGCGAGCGACGCCGGCCTGATCCGGATCGGCGTGATCGAATCGATCGTGCACAGCTGGTTTCCCGCGCTGATGGCGCAACTGCGCGAGCGCTATCCGCGACTCGACGTCGAGATCACGAGCGACACGACGCTGCACCTGATCCGCCTGCTCAGCACCGACGGCGTCGACCTGATCCTGCAGACCGACCCGGTGCCGGGCCCCGACTTCACGAACCTGCCGCTGTGCGAATTCCCGGTGCGCTGGGCGGCCAGCCCGCGCCTCGGGCTCGGCGGCCAGCCGCTCGACGTCGCGCGCCTGGCTGAATTCCCGATCATCAGCTTCTCGCGCCACTCGGGGCCGCACGCGACGATCGAACGGCTGTTCGCGGCCGTCGAGCGGCCGGCCAGCATCAACTGCATCACGTCGGTCGCCGCGATGATCCGCCTCGTCGCCGACGGCTTCGGCGTGGCCGCGCTGCCGCCCGCGATCATCGGGCGCGAACTGCACGAAGGTGCGCTGGAACTGCTCGACGTCGAACCCGAATTCCCCGCGCTGCCGCTCGTCGCGACGTACCGCAGCCAGGGCCTGCCGGTGGCCGCGCGCATCGCGGAACTGGCCAGTGAAGTCGCACGCGCGATGCCGGCCGCCGCAAGCCACGCCAAGCCGGCGAAGGTGACACCGACACCGACCACGGCCGATCGCACGGACGGCACACCCGCCCGCCCCGCGACGAAGGCAACAGCCAAAACACCGGCGAAAGCGAAACGCACGACGCCGTCCGCACCGCCCGCCACGTCCCCCGCGAAACGCCGCCCGCGCCGCTCATAAGAAAACCTGTTCACCGCGAATTTGTTTTCTTGTTGGACGGGCACGGCCCGTCTTCGGGACACTGCGGTTCCTGACACGCCCCCCGTCACGAGGAACCCGCGATGACCCGCTTTTCCCTTCCGCACGGCCAGCTTTGCGTCTGGACGGATATCGACCCCGCGCACGAAGCCGATTTCAACGCGTGGTACGACCGCGAGCACATGCAGGAACGTGTCGCGATTCCGGGCTTCACGCATGCGCGGCGCTTTCGCGCGACCGATCGCGGCCCGCGCAAGTACCTCGCGCTGTACGTGACGGACGCGCTCGACGTGTTCCACGGCGATGCGTACCGGCGCGCGTTCACGCAGCAGACCGCATGGTCGCTCGCGAACTTCGAGCGCATGACGGGCACGCAGCGGCGCGTCGGCGAACTGACGATCGAGGCCGGCGACGGCGAAGGCGCGCATCTCGCGCTGTTCGTGCTGCCGCCGGATCGCATCGACGTGCCGCACCTGCGCGAACGCTTCGACGACGTGCTGCACGAACCGGGCATCCATGCCGCACGGCTTTTTCGCACCGCGCCCGACCTGTCCGCACCGATCGGCGCCGATGCGGCCGCTCGCCCGGCCGCCGACGCGCTCGTGCTGATCGAAGGCAGCGATGCGGCCGCGACGCGACGCGTGGCCGCCACGCTCGCCGGCCACGACGACGTGCGCACCTTCGCGCTGCTGTGGCGCGCCGCCGCGCCGCTGCATGCGGCACGCGGCGCCGTCGACACCGAGCCAGCCGCCGCCGCCGCGCTGCCGGCCTGATCGCCTGCGCCGGCCGCCTGCGCCGGCCGCCCACGCCGGTCGCCCCGCATGCGCGCGGCACGCCCGCGCATCGGCCCGGCGCTCCATCCCGTTCCCCGTCACGACAGGCCCGACACCATGAGCACTCTCGCCCAGCCCGCCGCCCACGCGCCCCGCCGCGTCCGCAACAGCCGACTCGCGACCGCGAGCATGATCGGCACGTCACTCGAGTGGTACGACTTCACGATCTACAACACGCTCGCCGCGCTCGTCTTCAACCACCTGTTCTTCCCTTCGGTCGATCCGCTGGCCGGCACGATCCTCGCGTTCTCGACCTATGCGGTCGGCTACGTGTCGCGCCCGCTCGGCGGTTTCGTGTTCGGCAATCTCGGCGACCGCATCGGCCGCCGCGCGGTGCTGATGCTCACGCTCGTGCTGATGGGCGTGACGACCGCGCTGATGGGGGCGCTGCCGACTTATGCGCAGGCCGGCATCCTGAGCCCGATCCTGCTCGTCGCGCTGCGCTTCGTGCAGGGCGTCGCGCTCGGCGGCGAATGGGCCGGCGCGGTGCTGCTGTCGGTCGAGCACGGCGACCAGAAGCGGCGCGGGTTGTCCGCATCGTGGACGCAGATCGGCCCGTCGTTCGGCACGCTGCTCGGCACCGGCTGCATCGCGCTCGTGACGCTGTCGACCACGTCCGGGGACTTCCTGTCGTGGGGCTGGCGCGTGCCGTTCGCGGCCAGCGCGCTGCTCGTCGTGTTCGGTTTCTGGCTGCGGCGCGGTGTCGACGAAACGCCGCAGTTCGAACAGCTCGCCGAATCGCACGCGACCGCCGAGGTGCCGGTCGCGGACGTGCTGAAGTACCACTGGAAGCGCCTGCTGATCGCGGGCGGTTCGCGAATCGGTTCGGACGTGCTGTATGCGCTGATCGTCGTGTTCACGCTGACCTACGTGACGACCGTGCTGCACCTGTCGCGCCCCGTCGCCCTGACGGCCGTGATGATCGGCACGGCCTGCAACGCGCTCGCGGTGCCGTTCTTTGGCGCGCTGTCGGATCGCTTCGGCCGCCGGCCCGTCTATCTCGCCGGCGCGCTCGCCGGGATCGTGTGGGCGTTCGTGTTCTTCGCGATGCTCGATTCGGCGCGCCCGGGCGCGATCGTCGCGGCCGTCGCGATCGGCCTGGTGATCCACGCGGTGATGTACGGCCCTCAGGGCGCGTTCGTGACCGAGCAGTTCCCGACCCGCGTGCGCTATGCGGGCTCGTCGCTCGCGTACACGCTCGCCGGCATCGTCGGCGGGGGTTTCGCGCCGCTCGTGATCGCCACGCTGTTCCGGCAGACCGGCACGACGACGGCCGTGTCGCTGTACGTCGCCGCCGCGCTCGTCGTCACGTCGATCGCGCTCCTCGTCGCGCGCGAAACCGCGCACCGGCCGCTCGCGGATTGAGCACCGCCGCGAGTCGCTCCCTTCCTTCGGACTTCAAACGGAAACCCGCATGCAAACCCTGTCGTTCAACGTGATTTCCCGGCACCCCGCACCGGCCACCGTCGACGTCGAGATCGAGCGCGTCGTGATCGCCGGCTGGGCCGGCCGCGATCCGGCGGCGATCCGCGCGCATATCGACGAACTCGCGGCGCTCGGCGTTGCGCCGCCGTCGACCACGCCCTGCTTCTATCGCGTGTCGGCCGCGCTGCTCACGCAGGCGCCGTCGATCGGCGTGCTCGGCGCGCGCTCGGGTGGCGAGATCGAATGCGTGCTGGTCGACAGCCCGGCCGGCACGCTCGTGACCGTCGGCTCCGACCATACGGATCGCGAGGTCGAGGCCTACGGCGTCGCGGTGTCGAAACAGGTGTGCGCGAAGCCGCTCGGTCGCGACGCGTGGCTTTATGCGGATGTTGCCGATCACTGGGATGCGATCGAGATGCGTGCGTGGCTGATCCCGCGCGATGGCGAGCGCACGGCCTACCAGCACGGCGCGGTCAGCGGCCTGCTCGCGCCCGACGTGCTGTGGCATCGCTTCGACGATCGCCGCACGATGCCCGCGCGCTGCGCGATGTATGGCGGCACGGTCGCCGTGCATGGCGCGATCGCGGCGATGGGCGACGGCGATGCGTTCGAAATGGAACTGCACGATCCGGTGCTCGGGCGCAGCCTTCGGCACCGCTATGCGGTGGAGGTGCTGCCGGTCGTCGCGTGACGGGCCACGAGGCATCGCGGGACACACGGGCACGACGGCGCTCCGTCGCCTCGCCCGCCCCGGTTAGTACGGCTGAAAACAGTGATAGTCCGGGAAGTTGACCTGCGAGTTGTCGCAATACAGCACACCCACCAGGTTGGTGCACCCGCTCAACGCGAACATGATTGCCCCCGCAACCGACACTTTCCATCCGACATGCAGCATTGCACCCCCGGTTTCGCTTTCTCGACGTTGCCGCCATGATGCTCACCGGACGCGCCCGGGTATGTGGAGAATTGTTGTCCCGCGGGTTCGTCGGTTCACCAGGACGCTTTCCCGTGCTCATACCCATGCCCGGGCAAAACCGCGGCCCGGGAAAGCGGACGACGTATCGCCCGCCCCGGCGCAAGCCGCGGCGGCGGCCGGCGTGCGCGCCGCCCCGCCGCTCGTCATGCCTTGAACGTGACCCACGGCTTCAACCGGACCGCGCTGCGAATAAGGCCGGCCTGTTCCTGCGCGTCGATCACGGGCCCGATCGGCTTGTAGGCTTCCGGCGCTTCCTCGATGCGGCGCTCGTCGCGCAGCGTCACACAGCGCCACGTGCCCGGCGCCTGCTCCGCGCGCATCCGCCGCACCGCCTGCCGGCGCACGCTGCGGCCGGCGCCGTGGCTGCACGACCACAGCCAGTCGGGATGACCGAGCCCCGTCGCGAGAAACGACGCATCGCCCATCGATCCGGGAATCAGCGCGAGATCGCCGTCGCGAGCGGGGGTCGCCCCCTTGCGATGGATGTTCATCCCGTTTTCGCGCAGCACGACGTTGTGCGGCACGTCGACCACGAGTGCCGAACGGGTCTCGCCGGTGAGCTCCGCCAGTTCCTTGCGAACCATCTCGGCAAGCACGACACGGTTGAGCCACGCATAACGCGCGGCGGTGCCCATCGCGACGAGATAGTCGCGCGCCAGCTCGCCGGAAAGGCCGTACAGGCCGCTTTCCGGATGCCTGACGCCCGCCGGCCATGCCGCGCGCGCCCGGTCCATCCAGCGTCGCCCGACGTAGAAGCCGACATCGCGCGAACCGCTGTGGATCATCACGACGACGTCGTCCTTCGCGAGTCCCGCCCGGTAGGCCGCGTGCCGGTCGAGCACGGCGTCGACCACCTGCAGTTCGACGAAATGATTCCCCGAGCCCGGGGTGCCGAGGCAAGGGTCGCGGAATACCTCGCGCGACCCGACATGCGCGTCGGGCGCGTATTTCGCGCTGCCGTCGAACCGGTCGAGGCCGATGCACGACGACAGTTCGTCGATGAGCCGGTCGCGGTCGACGTGCGCCCAGAGCCCCTGCGGCGCGACGCGATCGACGAATGCCGCCGGGCCCGCGTCGAACAGCGCGCGGAAGGCATCGCTGCCGACCGGCACGTCGCGCCGGTCGGCGAGAATCGCGCGCGTCAGCCGCTCGACGAGCGCCGTCTCGAACGGCGCGAGCGCCGAGCGCTTGAGGCCCGTGGTGACGAGACGCATCCCGCAGTTGATATCGGTGCCGATCGCGGCGGGAATCACGAACGCGTCGTCGGTCGCGACGATCGAGCCGACGGGCGCGACCCCGCCCGGATGAAAGTCCGGCGTCGCGCAGGCCTTGCATACGCGCTGATGGCCATCCGGCGAACGGACGGCCGCGAACGCGAGCAACTGCTGGACGGCCTTCTCCTCGAGCGGGAGCGAAGCGGGCAACAGGACGGACGCCTGCGCCAGTTCATTGCGCAGGTGATAGATGCCGGCGTGATGGTCGACACGGATGCCTTGCCGTTGCAAGGCCTTTTTTAAACGAGGAAAGGTAGACATCGCTGCTGAAAATGAAAAAGGTACGACGCGACCTCCGGCATTCCGGCGGTCGTGGGTACCTTCCTGCAGCAGCGTCGAGGAAGGGAGCGCGGATCATAGCAGAACGCGATTGCGTTCGCGCGCCCCCGTTGCTCACTTGAGACACCCGAGCCCCGCCAGCGTCGCCTCGATCGCGGTATCGAGCGGCGTGACCGGCTCGCGGCCGAGCACCGCGGTCACCCGCGTGTTGTCCAGCCGGATCGGCTCGCGCCACAGGTAGCGCATCTCGAGCAATTCGCGCAGCGTCGTGACGAACGGCGCCGCGACCCACACGAACCACCACGGGAATTTGCGCACCGTCGGACGCAGCCCGTGCCGCTGCGCGACGCGGCGCACGGCCTCCGCCATCTGCGTGCCGTCCGCGTCCCAGTGCCCGCCGAGGTGAAAACGCGCGAACGGTTCGAGCGTGTCGCGCCGCTCGATCAGCTCGACCATCGTGCGCGCGGCGTCCGGCACATACGACCACTGATGCCCGACGCCGTCCCGCCCCGGCACGCTGATGGCCGCAACCGGCTGCCCGGCCTTGACGAGCCCCGCCGCAAACCAGCTGTTGCCGGTGAGCCTCGGGCCGAAGAAATCGCCTGCGCGCACGATGATCGTGCGAACGCCATGCGCGGCCGCATCCTGCAGCCGGCGCTCCAGTTCGACGCGGATCGCGCCCTTGCGCGTCGACGGATGCTGCGGCGCATCTTCGTGCAGCACCGGAAACGCATCGGCGCCGTAGTTGTACACCGTGCCCGGCAGCACGACGGTGGCCTGCTCCGCCTGCGCCGCCGCGATCGTGTTGTCGATCATCGGCAGCACCTGCCCGGCCCAGTTCCGGTAGCCGGGCGGATTCACCGCGTGCACGATCACGCTGCACCCGCGCGCGGCCCGGACGACCGCGTCGCGGTCCATCGCGTCGCCGCGCATCCATGCGATGCCGTCGCGCTCCACGGTGTCGGCATCGAGCCCGCGCTTCAGCGCGCGCACCTGCCAGCCCGCATCGCGCAGCTGCCGCGCGACTTCCCCGCCAATCCCGCCGCTTGCGCCGAGCACGAGTGCCTGCCGTTGCGTCCCGCCTGCGTGGTTCGTCATTGCCGCTCTCCTTGAATGAACCGTCATGACACGCATTCTGGCGCGCCGGAGGCTATCAAGGAATTGCCGAACACAATGGATCGGCTATACATTTATGCATGACCACCGATCTGAACTGGGAACGCTACCGCACCTTCCTTGCCGTGCTGACGGAAGGCTCGCTGTCCGGCGCGGCACGGGCGCTCGGCATCACGCAGCCGACGGCCGGCCGCCACGTCGCGGCACTCGAGGCCGCGTTCGGCCAGACGCTGTTCACGCGCTCGCCGTCCGGCCTGCTGCCGACCGAGGCGGCGCTCGCACTGCGCGGCCATGCAGAGGCGCTGCGCAGCGCGGCCGCCGCGTTCGAGCGGGCGGCCGCGAGCCACGGCGCCGGCGTGCGCGGCATCGTGCGGATCTCGGCCAGCGACGTGATCGCCGTCGAAGTGCTCCCGGCGGTTCTCGCGCAATTGCGGCGCAACCATCCGGGGCTCGTCATCGAGCTGGTGCCAACTGACCGCATCCAGGACGTGCTCAAGCGCGAGGCCGACATCGCGGTCCGGATGGCGCCGCCCGCGCAGGAGGCGCTCGTGGCGCGGCGCATCGGCGAAATCGATGTCGCGCTGTATGCGCGCGACGACTACCTGGCGCGCAACGGGGCGCCCGCGACGATCGACGAACTCGCGCATCACGCGCTGATCGGCTTCGACACGGTCACGCCGTTCATCCGCTCGGCGGGCCGCGGCATGCCGATGTGGAAGCGTGACGCATTCTCGCTGCGCACCGACAGCAACCTGGCGCAGCTCGCGATGATCCGCGCCGGCTACGGAATCGGCTTCTGCCAGACCGGGCTCGCGAAACGGGACGCGCGGCTCGTGCGCGTGCTGCCGGACGGGCCCGCGATGCAGCTGGAAACGTGGGTCGTGATGCACGAGGACCTGCGCACGAACCCGCGCTGCCGTGCGGTGTTCGATGCGCTGGCCGACGGGCTGCGTGCGTATGTGAACGGCGAATCGGCCGAATAGGCGGTTGGGCGGTTGGGCGGTTGGGCGGTTGAGCCGTTGAGCCGTTGAGCCGTTGAGCCGTTGAGCCGTTGAGCCGTTGAGCCGTTGAGCCGTTGAGCCGTTGAGCCGTTGAGCCGTTGAGCCGTTGAGCCGTTGAGCCGTTGAGCCGTTGAGCCGTTGAGCCGTTGAGCCGTTAAGCCGTTGAGCCGTTAAGCCGTTGAGCCGTTAAGCCGTTGAGCCGTTGAGCCGTTGGGCGATTCGCAGCGGCGAAGGTAAAGCAAACGAATCGCCCGAGCGGCGCTATTCGTAGCTTTTCCCGGCGAACAGGATGTCCGCCATGCGCCGCCACGGATTGTCGGGCAGGTCGTAGTAGCGCAGCCCTTCCTCCGATGCCTCGGCCCAGTCGACCATCGCGTCCAGGTACTCGCCGATCGAGTGGTTTTCCCAGCCGAGCGCGGCGCGCGCATACGGCGACGGCGGCAGGTCGGCCTCGAGCTGCCGCTCCATGCTCCAGTCGTGGCCGAGCACGCGCAGGAAGTGGATCAGCGAGCGTTCGTCGACCACGCGCTCCAGCGCATCCTGCAGCTTCGCGGCCATCTGGCGTTGCAGTTCGTCGTTCATTTTTTTCTCCTGGCGCGCCTCTCAGGTACGCGCCGCCGCGCATCGCGCGGCCCGGTTCCACGGTTCCTCGGTTCTACATCAGCAATTGCCGCGACAGCACCTCGCGCGCCTGCGTGACGGTTTCGCGTTCGCCCGGCATCGGCGGCGTCAGCGAAAACACCGCATCGGGCAGCGGCGGCAGACGGTATTTCGCGCCGAGCCGCATCATGCCCTCGCCGATCGCCGACGCGCACAGGCAGCCCACACCGAGCCCCGCCGCCAGCATCGACTGCAGCCCCGCGACCCCCGACGCGCTGTGCACGAGCCGGTACGGCATATGCCGCTCGTCGAGCGCGCGCACCGCGACCTGATGCATCATGCAGTCGTCCGGCAGCAGCACGAGCGGCAACGGCTCGGGCAGTTGCTCGGCGAGCGCGGGCGACGCGACCCACGACAGCGGCTCGCGCCGCAGCACCCAGCGCGTATCGGCCGACGCCGGCCGGAACGGCCCGCTCGACAGGTTCATCACCACGCCGAGATCGACCTGCCCCCGCGCATGCGCCGCCTCGATGTCCGCGCTCTTCATCGCGCTGACGTGCAGGCTCAGTTGCGGGTAGCACTCCCGCAGCCGGGCCAGCAGGCCCGCGACTTCGTTGGTCCGGTAGTAATCGGTGATCGCGACGCGCAGCTCGCCCTTGATCGCCTGCCCGCGCACTTCGTCGAACGCGGCCTCGTTCAGCGCGACGATGCGCCGCGCGTGCTGCAGCAGCCGCGAGCCGGCCGGGGTCGGCTCGACGCCGCGCTTGCTGCGCACGAACAGCGGCACGCCGGCGCGCGATTCGAGCTTGCGCACCTGCTCGCTGACCGTCGACTGCGACAGGTGCAGCAGCGGTGCGGCGGCCGTCAGGCTGCCGGCATCCGCGACCGCCGCGAAAGTACGCAACTGATCCAGGTCGAAACCGCGCATCGCCCTTCTCCATCCATCGAATAACCCGATGGATGCTACCACCAATTCCCGCTTTTCCGATTCATTGCCACCGCCCAGAATGGGGGTCAATCGCCCGCCCCCGGCCGAACCGGCGCTCACGACGCCGCGTCCGGCCGGGATACGGCCCTTGTTTCTTCGGACTGGTTTCCATGACCCACGACACCCTTGCCCCCTGCGGCCCGGCCGGCACGGCCGCCGCGGCGACACCGCGCAGCCACCACGGCTGGGCGCTGGTGGTCCTGCTGGTTGGCGCGATTTTGCCGCCGCTCGACTACTTCATTGTGAATCTGGCGCTACCGGCCATCCGCGACGGCATCGGCGCGCGCCCGGCCGAGCTGCAGCTCGTCGTGTCGGCATACGCGTGCGCGAACGCCGTCGTGCAGATCACCGGCGGCCGGCTCGGCGACCTGTACGGCCGCAAGCGCATGTTCATGATCGGGATGGCCGGCTTCGTCGTCGCGTCGACGCTGTGCGGGGTCGCCGGCAGCGGCGCGGTGCTGGTCGGCGGCCGCGTGCTGCAGGGCTTGTTCGCCGCGATCCTCGCGCCGCAGGTGCTCGCGACGATCCGCAGCGTGTTCAGCCCGCAGGAGCAGGTGCGCGTAATGGGCTTCTACGGTTTCGTGTTCGGCCTCGCGGCCGTGATCGGCCAGCTCGGCGGCGGTGCGCTGATCAGCCTGCATCCGTTCGGGCTCGGCTGGCGCGCGATCTTCCTCGTCAACCTGCCGATCGGCATCCTGGCGCTGATCGGCAGCTGGCGCTTCATCCCGGAAAGCCGGCCGCCGCGTGGCCAGCGCATCGACGTGCCCGGCATGGCACTGCTGTCGCTGTTCCTGCTGATGCTCGTCTACCCGCTCACGCACGGGCGCGAGGCCGGCTGGCCGCTCTGGATGGTCGCGTGCCTCGTCGGCGCGCTGCCGATGCTCGGCGCGCTGCTGGCGGTCGAGGCGCGCCGTCTCGCGGGCGGCCACGATCCGCTGCTCGACGTGCGCCTGTTCCGGAACCCGGTCGTCGCACTCGGGCTCGTGCTGGCGTTCCTGTTCTATACGCTGAGCGCGTTCTTCCTGAGCTACGGGATCTATCTACAGGGCTGCCTGAACTGGTCGCCGCTCGCATCGGGGCTCGCGATCCTGCCGCTCGGGCTCGGCTTCCTGTCGAGCCCGCTGCTGATGCCGCGACTCGTCGGCCGGTTCGGCGGCTATCGCGTGCTCACGCTCGGTTTCGCGATGCTCGCGGCCGGCGTCGCGACGGCCGCCGCGCTCGCCGGTGCGGCCGCGCCGGGCCCCGGCTTCTACGTGGGGATCGCGGCGATCGGTGTCGGCCAGGGCCTCGTGCTGCCGTCGGTCGTGCGGATCGTGCTTGCGGAAGTCGATACCGCGCGCGCGGGCGTGGCGTCCGGCATGGTCACCGCGATGCTGCAGATCGGCGCGGCCGTCGGCGCGGCGACGCTCGGCGGCGTGTTCTTCGCCCGGCTCGGCACGCATCCGGCCGCGCTCGATTATGTGCAGGGCTTCAGAACGTCGATGTTCGCGCTGACGGCCGTGCTGCTCGCGTGCATCGCGCTGTCGGCCATGCTCGGGCCGCTGCATCGGCGGCTGCATGCGGGCGCGTGACGCGGAACCGGCGCGCACTGCCGGCGCGGCTCGAGACGCGCGGCAAATACACACCGCTCGCCTGCATCGGGCGTGTCGTCATGGCTTGGGCTGCGCGTGCCGCGCTTCCCACTCCGCCAGTTCGACGCGATAGCGCGCCAGTGCTTCGTCGTACAGGTCGAAAACGCACGGCGAACAACCGCTGTTGCAGCAGTCTTCCAGTTCGGGTTGTACGGGCGGGGTCGGACGCGGATCGTCGATGGACGGATCGGTGGGGGCAGGCGTGGGCACGGCGAAAATCGAATGGCGGAAAAGCTCGAGTATAAGTGGATGCCGCCCGGCCTGTCGGCGGTGACAGCCGGCACGCGCCGCGTCACATCCCCAGGATCGTCACCTGGTCGTGGCGAAGCCGAACTTCGCGTGTCCACGCGTCGACTTCCGCGATCACGCCGGCCAGCGCGGCGCAGCTTGCGTCGAGACGCGCGACGAAAGCCTGCCGCGATCCGCTGAAAATGAAACCGAGCCGGTCGAGCGCGTCGGTACGCTGCGCGGCGTTGCCGAGCCTCCTGCCCGTGTCGGCCAGTTCGGCGACGATCGCAAGCCAGTCGGCCATGCCGACGGCGTTGAACGTGTAATGGTCGTAGTCGGGGATCTGCCGCGCGATTGCCGCCTCGAGCAGCCCGAACACTTCCTCGTCGAAGAACAGCGACCCGGCATTCCAGCAGGTGCGCGCATACGGCCCGCCCATGAGTTCGACGTACGCGGTGCCGTCGAGCGCCGCACGATCCTTGATGACGCGGATATCGTCCATGTGTGTCGTCGTGATCGCGGAACAACGCCCCATGCGTCGCCGCGCGTTCATCCATAATGGCGCGATTGTCGACGAAGCGCGCGGTGCTGTCGACGGCGTGCCCCCGTTGCGCGGCCGCTCGCCGCAAGCCGTGCAGCCGCCGCCCCACAGGAGCCGCGTGATGGCCGAAGCAGTGAATCCGCCGGAAGTCTGGGCGCCGTTCGGCGCGTTCTCGATGGCCGTGATCGAGGGCGACGGCCGGATCGTGCATCTGAAGGGGCAAGTGGCGCTCGACCGCGACGGCCGGGTGGTCGGCCACGGCGACATGCGCACGCAGGTGCGGCAGACGCTCGACAACATCCGCGCCGTGCTCGCCGCGATGGGCGGGCAGATGCAGGACGTGATCTCGCTCGTCCACCATGCGACCGACATCGATGCCTTCATGCAGGCCGGCGACATCCGCAACACGTATTTCGCCGCGCCCTATCCGGTGACGACGACCGTCCAGGTCGAACGTCTCTACCATCCCGACCTGCTGATCGAGATCACCGCCATCGCCGAAATTCCGCTCGCGCGTTTTCGCCGGCCCGCACCGCGCGCGTGAAGCGCGGCTGTCCCGCGCCGGACGACGCGCCGGCCGTCGCATTGCCGACCGGCGCGCTCGCCACCCGCGTGCCTACTTCGCCTGCGCGCCCGGCTTCACGGCGCCCGCGGCCGCCTTGTCGGCCAACGGTTGCCACGCGGCGCCGAGCGAATACCAGTCGACGCGGCGCGTGAGCGTCATGATGCCGGCGAGGATCGCGAACAGCAGCAGCGAACCGAGCATCAGCGCGTTGTCTTCCGACAGCAGCAGCCCGTAGAGCGCCGCGTACAGCACCGCGAGCAGCGCCGAGAACACCGCGCCGCGCTTCACGCTGTGCAGCACGAACGACAGGTAGAAACCGAGCAGCCCGATGCATGCACCGCTCGCCGCGAGATACGCATACGCGAACGCGATGTGTTCGGAGAGGCTCAGCAGCAGCAGGAAGAACAACGCGAGCGACAGGCCGACCAGCGCGTACTGGATCGGGTGAATGCGCAGCCGCTTCACGAGTTCGTACATGAAGAAGCTCGCGAACGTGAGCATCACGAACAGCGCGCCGTACTTCGTCGCGCGTTCGGCCTGCAGATAGACGTTCACGGGTTCGATCATCGATACCGACGCCGTTTCGATCGCGCCTTCCCCGTTGCCGGTCGCGATCTGCTCGCGCGCCTTCGTGTTGAACGACGTCACGCGCCAGTTGCCGGTGAAGCCGCGCGCATCGACCGTGCGGTTGTTCGGCAGGAACGCGCCGTCGAAACTCGGATGCGGCCACGTCGACTTCAGCGAGAAATCGTTCTGGTCGCCCACCGGCGCGAACGCGACGGACTCCGCGCCCCGCAGCGGCATGTCGATACTGAACGGCACGACCGCTCCCGCGCCCGCGCCTGCTCCCGCGCCTGCTTCGGCCAGCGCCGCGAGGTCGACGTTCGCGTGCACACCCTGGCGCAGGCTGTCCAGCCGCGTGCCCTGCTCCACGTCGAAACGCGCGCCGCCGATACGCACGTCGGGTTGCGCGGTCAGCCCGCGAATGTCGCCGATGCCGATCGCGACATAGGCGTTGTCGACCTTGAAGCTCACGTGGCCGTCCGCCTGCGGCAGCTTCTTCAGGTCCGGCAACGCCAGCGTGCCGGTCAACCGGCTCGTCAGTTCGTACACCAGCGCCTTGTGGATGCCGCGATAGCGGACGCTGGTCGTCAACGTGCCGTCGACGTTCAGCGTCTTCGGAAACACGAGCAGGCGCTTCGTCTCGCTTCTCAGGCTCGTCTTCGTCGCGCCGCCGGCGGGCGTCTCGTCGCGCACGCGCGTGACTTCCGTGTAAGGCACGACGAGCACGGGCCCCGACACCGTCTGCGGCCCCGCATAGCTCGACCAGATGCTCTGCAGCGCGTCCATGCGATACGCGGAGCGTTCGTGCACGATGCTTTGCACCATCTGCAGCGGGATCAGGATCAGCAGCGCAAGCAACGCGGTGATCACGAATTTGAACAACAGGACTCGATTCATGGCCGACAGGTACCGGAGTAAAAGGTACCGCCAGCATGCGCCGGCCCGGTGAAGGGCGATTGAAGCCGGTGTGAAGCGAATGTGGGGCGAATGTGGGGCGAACGTGAAGCGCGGTCAGGCCGCCGACGGCAGCGTGAGCGTCGCGCACGCGCCGCCTTCGTCGCGGTTCGCGAGCGCGACCTGGCCGCGGTGCAGCATCGCGACCTCGCGGACGAAACACAGCCCGAGGCCCGTGCTGCGATCCTGCCCGTCGGGGCGCGGCAGCGAATAGAAGCGCTCGAACACGCGCGCCAGTGCGTAGTCGGGCACGCCGGGGCCGTCATCGGCAACGCGCACGATCGCGACGTGCGCCCTGCCCGCCGGCTGCCGTTCGAGCGCGATGCGGATCGTGCTGCCCCGCGGCGCGAAATCCAGCGCGTTGTCGAGCAGGTTGCCGAGCGCCTGGCGCAGCAGGAACGGATCGCCTTCGACGACCGCCGGGTCGGCCGCGTCGTGCGCGTCGATCGCCAGGTTCACGCCGCGCTGCCGCGCGCGCGGCTCGATATCGTCGACGAGCTGTTCGAGCACCGGCCGCAGCGCGACCGGTTCGCGCACCGACAGCCGCTGCTTCTGTTCGACTTCGGCGAGCGCGAGCAGCTTGCGGATCATCTGTTCGAGGCGGCCGGCCTGGCGGCGGATGTTCTCGGTGAAGCGACGGCGGTTCGCAACCGGCATGTCTTCCTGCAGCAGTTCGGCTGCACCGCTGATCGCCGCCAGCGGGCTTTTCATCTCGTGCGTGAGCGTGTGGATGTAGTTCTCGACGTACTGCCGGTCCTCCAGCCGCTGATGCATGCTTTCCACCGCGCGCCCGAGCTCGGCCAGTTCGCTCGCGCCCTGCAGCGGCATCTCGGCCCGCTCGCCCGCCGCAATCGCGCGCGCATAGCGCTGCAGGCGACGCAGCCCGACCACCAGCCACCAGGTGCACGCGACGCCGATCAGGATCGCGCCGCCCATCAGCAGCGCGCCGTACAGCATGATCTTGCGCTGGCTGCGCACGATGAACGGCGCGACCGTCTGGTTCGGCTTCGCGATCGTCAGTACGCCGATGATCTCGTTGCCGCGCCGGATCGGTGCCGCCACGTGCATCACGGTGCTGCTGTCGTCGTTCGGATCGCTGCGCGTGCTGCGCGCGCCGTATTCGCCGCGCAGCGTCCGGTACACGTCGTTCCAGCGCGAATAGTCCTGCCCGAGCGCGCGGCCGGTCGAGTCGTAGCGCACGATGCCGTGCGCGTCGGTGATGTAGAGGCGGTAGCCGATCACGTTCTTCTGCACGCCCCACACGTTCGCGCTGACCGGGCGTTCGTGAAGTTGCGCGAGCTGCCGCGCGAAAGCGCCGTCGGCGATATGGCCGCTGGCCATGTCGTCGGCGGCCAGCGTCGCGAGCACTTGCGCGGTATCGACGAGGGTGTCCTCCATCGCCTCGCGCACGCCGGGCTTCACCTCCTGCACGAACACGCGCAGCGTGATCAGCGCGGCCAGCCCGACGATCAGGAAAAAGCCGAAGAAGATGCGCAGGCCGATATGCATGGGCGGTGCCGGTCGTTACGGTTGCAGCGAATAACCCATCCCGCGATGGGTGCGGATCGGGTCGCGCTCGGGGTCGATCGCGCGCAGCTTGGCGCGCAGCGTCTTGATGTGCGTGTCGACCGTGCGGTCGGCCGAATCGAAGGCCTCGTGCCACACGAGATCCATCAGCTGCTCGCGTGAATAGATGCGCCCGGGATGCCGGACCAGCAGCGCCAGCAGCCCGAATTCGTAGCGCGTGAGATCCAGTGCGTGGCCGAGCCACGACACGCGCGCGCCATCGGTATCGACCGTGAAGCCCGGCGCGGTCGTCGCGGCGGGTGCCGGCGCGGGCGCGGGTATCGATTCGGGGGCGGCCGCCCGGTGGAAACGCCGCAGGATCACGCGCACCCGGGCCGCCAGCTCGCGTGGCGAAAACGGCTTGACCACGTAATCGTCGGCACCGATCTCGAGCCCGACGATCCGGTCGATTTCGTCGTGCCGCGCCGTGAGGAAGATCACCGGCACGTCGGAGAACGTGCGCAGCCGCCGGCATACCTCGAAGCCGCTGAGGTCCGGCAGGCCGACGTCGAGCACGACGAGGTCGAAGCGCGCATCGCGCAGGCGGTCGAGCGCCGCCTGCCCGAGGGTGCAGTGGACGGTCTGCATGCCGTCGGTGCCGAGGGCGTAGACGATCGTGTCCGCGATCGCCACTTCATCTTCGACGATCAGGATATGGGGCTGATGCATGGTCTCGGGCTGGGCTCGCGTGGGTCCGGTGCGCCATTGTACGCACGGCCGGCCGCCGCGCGAGCGCGAGCCCGTGCCCGCCGGACTACGCGACGCGGCCGGTCACCGGAATCGACGCGCCGGTGATCGCCTGCGCGTCGGCGGACAGCAGGAACCCGATCGTCGCCGCGATCTGTTCCGGCCGCACCCAGCGCGAGAAATCCGCGCCCGGCATGTCCGCGCGGTTCGGCGGCGTATCGATGATGCTCGGCAGGATCGCGTTCACCGTCACGCCACGGTCGAGCAGTTCGGCCGCCAGCGCCTCGGTGAGCCGCGCGACGCCGGCCTTCGCGGCCGCATAGGCGCCCATTCCCGCGCCGGCCTTGAACGCCGCGCCCGCGCCGATGTTGACGATACGCCCGGCCGGGTTCGCCAGCAGGTGCGGCAGCGCGGCCTTCGATGCGTTCAGCGCGGTCTTCACGTTCAGTTCGTACATGCGGTCCCACGTGGCGGCGTCGCCGTCGGCGATCGTCTGCCACACGAATGCGCCCGCGATGTTCAGCAGCGCGTCGACCCGGCCGAATTCGCGCTGCACGGTATCGAGCGCCCGCGCGGCGGCCTGCGGATCGACCAGATCGATGCCGCCGATGCGCAGCGCGTCGGCCGGCACACCGGGCAGTGCCTCTGCCGCCGGGGCCGCGCCGCGGCCGATCAGCGCGACGCGTGCGCCGCGCGCGCCGAGCCACGCGGCCGTCGCGACGCCCAGATGGCCGAACCCGCCGGTGATCGCGACTGCGTTGCCTTTGAAATCGTGTTCCATCGATGTTTTCTCCTGGATCGAGGGTTGCCTGATGATGCGTATTGCATGGGTCATGCCGGCCGCGGCACGCATGCGCGGCCGGCAATTCGACACAGCGTAGCGCGTTCACGCATCCGTGCGCACGGCGACGAGGCTGCGGCGGCGCAGTTCCTCCGTCGTTTCGCCCTGGTTGTCCGGGCGCCAGCCCGGCGGCAGCAGCACGAAGCGGATCGCCGTCCACGCGTCGCGGGCCGTCGCGACGTCGCGGGCGAGACTCATCCAGTGTTCGAGTTCGACGACGAACGGATTGCGCGAACGGGTCGGCGTGACGAGGCCGAAACGGCACGGCTCGTCGGCGCGCTCGGCGACATAGGTGCCGAACAGCCGGTCGAACACGATCAGCACGCCGCCGTAGTTCGCATCGAGGTAGTCGAGGTTCGACGCATGGTGCACGCGGTGCGCGGACGGCGTATTGAACACGTATTCGAGCCAGCCGAGTTTCGGCATCCACGTGTTGTGCAGCCAGAACTGGTACATCAGGTTGAACGACAGGATCGCGAGCACGGCTTCCGGACGCACGCCGAGCCATACGAGCGGCGTGAAGAACATCGCGGCGCCGGCGATCTTGCCGGTCCAGCCGAGGCGAAATGCGGACGACAGCGTCAACTGGTTCGGCGAGTGATGCACCGCATGGGTCGACCAGAAGAAGCGCACGCGGTGTGACGCGCGGTGATACCAGTAGTAGCAGAACTCCTGGCCGACGAACACGAGCAGCGCGAGCGCGACGCTGTGGAGCGGGATCGTGAAGAGCCGGTGCGTCCACGCGAAATCGAACACCGGCGTGGCGAGCGACAGCGGCACCAGCGCGAGCAGCTTGCGGCCCGCGAGGTCGGCGAGCGACAGCCATACTTCGTTCCAGTCGAACGGTTCGGGCCCGCGGGCGCGGCGCCAGGTGAGCACCGCCGCCTCGACGAGCGAGACGGCGACGATGAAGAGCGTGACGTAGTACGCGAGCTTTCCGGTGGTCGTGAGCATGATGGGTCGTTCCTTCGGTTGAGTCGGACGCGTCATGAGCGGCACGGGCCGCCATCGCGTCGGATTGAACGCACTGTAGTGGGCGCGGAACGGAAAGACCACGCGGGAAATATGTCGCCGTATGTCGCGGTACGTCGCGGTCGGCGGCATTCAGGTGATGCGCGGCGGTCACATGCGCTTGTCGACTGGAGCCGGGCCGGTTCGCGGTGGCGCGTGGGCATCTCCGGCGGGAAATGTGTCGCCGCATGTCGTGACGAAGGCGGCCGACAGTGTGCAAGACATGACAATGACACGGGCCAATGGACAAGCCTGCGCGACAGGCGAGCACAGTCGTTACCAGTCGGAAGCCGATTCTTCGGACGGTATGCGACGGCGGACGATTCCCTTCATGTTTCGTAGAAGCCGGTTCCGGTCGCATGTGGCGTACCGCATGCGTTCAACTGCATGCGTTCAATTCGCGCGACGTGGCTCGACACGGCGCACGCACGGATCGGCCCGCAAATATGTCGCCGCATGTCGCCGCGACACGGTTTCGCGCCGCGCACGCCACGTTCCGCCCCGCGCCGCCGCCCTCCGCCTTCACGCGATCGCACTGCCGGCAGCCTTGCCCGGCGCGGCATGCCCGCGATCGGCGCGGCCGGCGCACGCATTCGTCGTACCTCGAAACAGCACGACACGTGTAACACCGCGACATCTTTTATGACGCGACGGGCGCGTGTCGTCGCCCTAAAGTTCGTTCCGTCGCCACGCCACCGCGTGCACCGAAACGAACCGCAAGGACACCCGATGAAAACCCGCTTCCTCATCACCGCCGCCGCACTCGCCCTCGCCTGCGCGCCGGCCTTCGCCGGCTGGTCCGGCCACGGCACCGCGTACACCCCGCGCGGCACCTACAACGGCGCGCACGCCGGTTCGTGCGGCGGCGGCAGCTGCTCGCATGCGGGCGGCGTGATCGGCCCCGGCGGCGGGATCGCGACCAATACCGGCACCGTCACGCGCACCGCGCCCGGCCAGTTCTCGAACAGCGGCACGGCCGTCGGCCCGAACGGGCGCTCGGTGAAACACAGCGGCGACACGAGCTGCGCGGACGGCACCTGCTCGCATACCGGTTCGCTCACGGGCTCGGACGGACACAGCGCCACGACATCGGGCAGCGTGACGCGCAACGGCCCGGGCCAGTATGCGTCGAGCGGCACGATCACGGGATCGAACGGCAATACGGCCAGCCATACGGCGTCGACGAATTGCGCAGGCTCGACCTGCTCGCGCTCGGGCACCGTGACGGGCACCGACGGCGCAAGCGTCACGCATTCCGGCAGCGCGACGCGCGTGGCGCCGGGCGTCGTGACGACGTCGGGGGGCTCGACGATCGTACACGGCGGCACCGTCTCGACCGGCGGCACGACGGTGATCCACGGCAGCACGGCGGCAGGCGGCGCGGTCGTCGTGGCCGGCGGGACGGTGCCGGTTCCTGCCGCGGTGCCCGTGCCCGTCGCACCGCCTCCGCCCGCTGCGGTGGTCGTGACGCCCCCGCCGCCCGCCGCCACGGTCGCTGTCGCGGCACCGGCACCTGCCGCCGTCGTGGTCACGCCCCCGCCGCCCGCGCCGGCCGCCGTCGTCGTCACGCCC
>NZ_QMFZ01000036.1:0-92151 GCF_003294055.1 Burkholderia reimsis | reverse complement strand
GCCCCCATCCCCGCCACCGCCTCCCGCGTCTGCGCAATCTCCGCTTCGAGCCAGTCGAGAAACGACCTGACCTGCGGCTCGCGCTCACGCCCAGGCCGGCACAGCGCGACGAAACGCGCACCGTCGAGCCGCACCGACGGCTCGATCGGCGTCAGCGCCCCGTGCGCGACATGCTCGGCAGCCAGCACCGAACTGAGCAGCGCGATGCCCTGCCCGTGCAGCACGGCCTGCAACGCGTAATGCTCGTCGTCGTAATGGCGAAACACCGCGCGTTCGAGCCACGCTTCGCGGCCGGCCGCACGACACCACGACGCCCAGTCGACCGACACGGGCAACGGCGTATCCCACACGGTCTCGATCAGGTCGAGCGGCTCGTCCCTGCGATGCGCGTCGAAGCCGGTTGCCGCATACGCGCCGAAATACTCGTCGATCAGCGCAATCTCGTGCAGCGCCGGAAACGTGCGCGACGTTGCGCGAATTGCAAGATCGATCCGCGCATCGCGTTCGAGATCGACGAGTGCGTTACCGGTTTCGACCTTGATGTGCAGTTGCGGATCGATGCGACGAAACCGCCCGAGACGCGGAATCAGCCACATCGCGGCGAATGCGGGCGTGGTGGTCAGCACGAGCGTGCGCTCGCCGGTCACTTCCGGCCGCACCGCATCGAGCCCGCGGCTCAGCGCGAGCAACGCATCGTGACTCGCGCGGAACAGTTGCTCGCCCTCCTCCGTGAGCCGCACGCCGCTCGCGCCGCGCTCGAACAGCAGCACGCCGAGCCGGCTTTCGAGCGACTTGATCTGGTGCGACACGGCGGCGGGCGTCACGGACAGTTCGTCCGCGGCAGCCTTGAACGCGCCGAGCCGCGCCGACGCTTCGAATACACGCAATGCGGTCAGGGGAAGTTTCGAGAACACGGGGCCTCGCGGGCCGGATCGGGCCGGGTTGAATTCGATTGAATCGGGGTGAGATTAGGTGAATTGAAGCACGCGTGCAACGCGAATAGCCTTGCGGGACGTCACGGCAGGGTGCCGCGGCGAATGACGTCGAACCGGAGAAACAACGTGCAAGGCCTATCGCGCAGGATCACGCAGGCGGTGCTCTACGAAGCGATCGCGATTTCCTGCATCTCGCCCGTGATCGCGGCGCTCTTCAAGCAGGGGCTCGTCTATTCGGGCGCGCTGTCGGCGACGATGTCGGCGATCGCGATGCTGTGGAACATGATCTTCAACGCGCTGTTCGAGCGCTGGGAAGCATCGCGCCGGCAGCCGGCACGCACGCTCGGGCGGCGGATCCTGCACGCCACCGGATTCGAAGGCGGGCTCATCTTCATCCTGGTGCCCGTCGTGTCGTGGTGGCTCGACATCTCGTGGTTCGACGCGTTTGTCGTCGACATCGGGCTGTTCGCGTTCTTCTTCTGTTACGCGTTCGCCTTCCAGTGGGCGTTCGATCACGTGTTCGACGTGCCCGCGGCGACGAAGGGGGAATGAAACGAGCGCCCGGCAATCAAGCAGTCGAAATCGGCATCAATCGGTGCGTTTATTCCCATTTAAAAACGCACCCTGTTTCATTTTTTCGACATTCAAACAATACCACCACCAGAATTCACAAAATCAAAACAACCCTAGGGTTTACGTTACATTGTCCCTCCGCAAATTCGAATGCTAATGTTGTCTGACCATTAACAGAAATCAATCATTCATACCCACCCCATATAATCGGCGCAATTCCATGCGCTCACTCAATCGCTAAATCCGCCCTCGAATTTTCGGGGGCGATTTGCGATGTTCGCAGTTCAATTCCTAAACAAGGAAATCATCATGAACGAAAATCAGGAAAAGCAGGATATCCCGCTGATCGAATGGATGCAGGAAGATCAGCATGAAGACTGGGTCGAGATGATGAAGGACAGCGCAGTCATTCCATTCGCAACTGCTCTGTGGGCATAAGCAGGCAGCCCGAATGATGGCGGATCACAACGACCCGCCATTTTTTGATCCAGAAGCTGGCTACCCCGGAGATAATCATGGAAAAAAGTGTCGAAAATTTCTTTTCGTGTGTCCGCGGACATCCAGCCATGGTGCAGAAACATTCAGCCGGCGCCAACATCCTGGTCGGCTCGGATCAAAGCCAGAAAAATACCGCGCAATCGATTATCCGGCACTGCCCGAAAAAACTCGAATATTCGTTCACCTACGTCGAGCTTGACACGGAAAATCACGAACGGGTCATAACGGAAATCGACCGGTGTGACATGTTCATCTTCATGTACGACTCGTCCATCCGTTCCGACATCAACCCGCATGGGCCGTCATTCATCCCGCCCCTCAAGCCGAAAATGGCCGAGCACTGGAAGAAGTCGGTATTGCTGCGGGAATACGGGGAATTCTTCAAGGAAGCCTTTTCCGAGAGCATCGACGACATTGCCGCCCGCAACGAACGCATCATTGCGGCGGCACAACGCGCTCGACGCGTGCAATTTCACGACGGCTTCGGCGGTTCGCTGCACGGAACGCTGGATCAGACATGGAAAAGCCTCGATGGCCGCAACCACTACGACCTGATGCCCGGCGAAGTGGCGACCCGCGTACTCGACCTGAGCGGAAGCGTCTTGTTCGGCGGCACCTTCCTGAGCACGGTGCCCTTTGCCATCAAGTACGGTGTCATCGACCCGATATTGAAGATCGGGATCGAGCGGAGCCAGGTGGTCAGCGTCGAATCGGCCAATCGACAGCTCGAGGACGATTTCAGGTTGTATCTCGACAAATGCGCGGGAAACAGGATCGTCGAGGAGTTCGGGATCGGCACGAACCTGAACGTCAGGCTGCATGGACGCAATGCAAGTTTCGAAGAACGCCATCCCGGGTTGCACCTTGGCCTCGGCGGCGGTGAACGCGGCAGCCACCACCTGGATCTGGTGTTTTCGTCCGGAACGATCCTGTTCGACGACACCGTCATCTTCGACGGCTCATTCCGTGTGTAGCCCCTGCGACGACACGGCCGGCATCGACGCCCCGGCGAGGTGCCGGCATCGTGACGCCCACCGCCGGCACCCTGCTCGCGCCGGATCCCGTTGCACCCGCCCCGCACGGTGAGCGCGCCCGCCGGAACCGCATTCATGGTCGACCTCGAACAGCAACTGCGTGCCGCGCAGACGCAATACGCAGGCGATTCACGTGATCTCGCGATCCTGCACCGGATCTGCGAACTGCTGACTGCCCTCCGGCGAGAGGAGGAAATGCTCCCCTGGGCCGACCTGGCGCTGGCGCTCGACCCGCACGACGCCGTCTCCATGACACGGCGTGCCGATGCGCTCTACCTGCTGGGCCGCTACGTCGAAGCCGCCGAAGCCTGGAAACGCGATCCGTCGCGGCACAGCCGGCCCGAACTCCACCGCTTGCGACTGGGCATGAGCCTGATGATGGCCGGCGATCTCGCGCAGGCCATCGCGTTGCTCGACGAAGCCTTCCGGATGGCGGCATCCGGTCCTGCCGAGATGAGCGCATCGATCGGATTCGCGATGGGAGAAGCGATGCTCAAGGCGGGCGATCCGCGCGGCTTCGCCTATTGGCGAATGCGTGACGACGTTCCGCGCCTATCCGCCAATTACCGCCCGGTCGACCTCCCGACATGGGACGGCGAATCGGATGTGCGCGGCAAGCGTGTCCTGATCACGCATGAACACGGCTTCGGCGACAACTTTCTCCTCTCGGCCTGCGTGGCCGACTGGCTGGACGAAGGCGCGCACGTCATGCTCACCTGCCATCCGCAGAGCCACGCGCTCATGCAGGCGTCGCTGCCGCGTTGCGAGGTCGTCGCCGCCCCCAATCCGGTGCAGTTTCATGCGCCGTTGCCCCATGAACTGCAAGCACGCGTCGACAGTTTCGCGCCGGACCTGCATGCCACGCTGCTTCATTTGCCGATGCTGAAAGCCCGGCGGACACGCCTGCCGGAACGATGGTTCGCGCCGTACATCAAGACGCCGCCGCACAAGCAGCGGCTCGCTGCCGAATGGGCCGCGCAAGTGCGCGAGCAACATCCGGGCAGGAAGCTGATCGGACTGTTCTGGGATTGCGTCCAACGACATTGGCCCGAAAAAGGCGCCATCGTCAGGTGCTGGGCCAGCCGCCGCAGCCTGCCGCTCGATGCGATCGACGCGATCGTGGCACACCCGGCCATTGCGGAAAGCATGCATTTCGTGAATCTGCATCACCCCGCTGCCGCGGCACTGGCGGGCACGCCGGCCGGCAATGTTGGTCACTACCAGCCCGGGATTCGGGATTTCGGCGACACGGCTGCATGCATGGCCCAACTGGATGCCGTGGTCGCGGTCGATTCGGGTGTCGCCAACCTGGCGGCCATGATGGGTATGCGGACTTGCGTACCGACCCACGTCTGTGGCGACTGGCGCTGGGGCGTCGAGGGTACCGCGAGCCCCTGGATCGCGCAGGCGACCGCCGTGCGGCAAACCCGCGAAGGCGACTGGAGCGACGTGATTCGACGCATCAACGCGTGGCTCATGCATGTCGTGGCCTGATGCCTGCTCACGCCGGACAGGCATGCCGGCGCCCCCCGGCTCCCGGAATCATTCCGGGACGGGGGGCGCCGATCCGTCAAGCCGCTTGCGGGCCGGGCGAACGCCCGGCCGCGTCGCTCAATGCACGCCGAGATACGCCTTCACCGCCGGCAGGCCCGGCTTGCCGTCGAGCGTCGTCACGCCCGCGAGCCACTTGTCGAGCGCCTGCGGGTTCGCCTTCAGCCACTCGGCGGCCGCCTTGTTCGGCTCTACCTTGTTCATGATCGGCACCATCACGTGGTTCTCGATCGTCGTCGTGAACTGCAGGTTCGACACGAACTTCGCGACGTTCGGGCAGCGCTGCGCGTAGTCGGGCGGCGTCGCCGTCAGCACCTTCGCTTCGCCGTAGTTCGGGCCGAACACGTCGTCGCCGCCGCTCAGGTAGTCGATCTTCATCTGCACGTTCATCGGATGCGGCTCCCACCCGAGGAACACGATCCACTGCTTGTCGCGGATCGCGCGATTCACCTCGACCAGCATCCCGGCTTCGCTCGACTCGACCATCTTGAACTTGCCGAGGCCGAACTGGTTGCCGTCGATCATCTTCTTGATCAGCAGGTTGCCGTCGTTGCCCGGCTCGATCCCGTAGATCTTGCCGTTCAGCTTGTCCGCATATTTCTGGATGTCCGCGAACGACTTCAGGCCGCCCTGATAGACGTAGTCGGGCACCGCGAGCGTGTATTTCGCGCCGGTCAGGTTGGGCGTGGAGAGCACCTTGATCGTGCCGGCCTTCGTGAACGGCTGGATGATCGGGTCCATCGTCGGCGACCAGTAGCCGAGGAACACGTCGATCTGCTTGCTCTTGATCCCCGCGAACGTGATCGGCACGGACGCGATCGTCTTCGTCGGGTTGTAGCCGAGCCCCTGCAGCATCGTCGTGGCGAGGCCCGTGGTCGCAGCGATGTCGGACCAGCCGACATCCGCGAAGCGCACGTTCTTGCACACGGGCGGATCGGCCGCATAAACGGCCGACATCGGCGCGGTTATCCCGATCCCGCACACCGCTGCGATCAATAGGCGCTTCATCTTGCTTCTCCTCAAAGTGATGTCGTTTGCTTGAATGCGGGATCGTTTATTGAAGCCGCGCGCCGCGATCCCGGCGACGTCGCGGACTGGATGATTCTCGACAGTCAGCGCCCCGGCAGCCTGCGCTCGTAGCTCGGCGCGTGGCCGAACTGCGCGCGGTAGGCCTTGCTGAAATGGCACGGCGAATGGAAACCGCAGACCGTCGTCACGCGTGCGATCGACGCATCGGTCGTGCGCAGCAGGTCGCGCGCGCGTTTCAGGCGCAGCGTCAGGTAATAGTGGGTCGGCGACACGTTCAAATACACCTTGAACATCCGCTGCAGGTGCCGCTGCGACAGCCGCACGAGCCGCGCGAGTTCCTCGAGCGACAGCGGCTCCTCGATGTTCGCCTCCATCAGCCGCACGACCTCGATCAGCTCCGCGCGCGAGAAGCCGACGCGCGCATCGACCGGAATCGGCTGCGTATCGGTCGAGCTGCGGATGCGCTCCAGGATGAACTGCTCGGATACCTGCGCGGCCAGCTGCTGGCCGAACCGCATGCCGACGAGGTTCAGCATCAGGTCGAGCGGCGCGGTGCCGCCGGTGCAGGTCAGCCGGTCGCGGTCGACGACGAACAGTTCGTCGGCGAACCCGACCTGCGGAAACTCGGCATGCAGCGACGACAGGTTCTCCCAGTGCACGGTGCAGCGATAGCCGTCGAGCAGCCCGCTCGACATCAGCGCATACGCGCCCGTGCAGATGCCGCCGAGCGGCAGCCCGCGTTCGGCAAGCGCCGCAAGCGTATCGCGCGCCTCTTCGTCGACCACGTCGCGGATGCGGATGCCGCCGCACACGATCATCACGTCGGGCAGCTTCGTGTAGTCGAGCGCCTGCGTCGGCCGTACCGCGATGCCGTTGCTGGCATGCACCGGGCTGCCGTCGAGCGAATAGATCGACCACTGGTAATGATCGGCCCGCCCGACGTAGTTCGCCATCCGAAGCACTTCGACAGCGCTCGAGAACGCGATCATCGAGAAGTTCGGCAGCGTCAGGAAGCCGAAATGGGCGAGGGACGAAACCGGTGAAACGCAGGCGGCGGGCGCAACAGCGACGGCGGACGTCACATCGGTCTCCTGGCGACAAGGTTGCAGGGGGCCAACCCCGCGGCCGAAGCCGCGGAAGTCGTTTTCTATCGTCAAGGTAAGCGGCCGGGGCTTCCGGCCGCCGGAGGTCAGGCCTGTGCGGGTGAGGCCTTCACGCGAAACAGCTGCTTGAGGCCCGAGAACAGCGGCGCCTTCACGGTGCCCGGCGCGCGGCCGAAGCTTTCGGTGATGCGGTCGAGAATGATCGCGAGCAGCACGACCGACAGGCCGCTTTCGAAACCGAGGCCGATGTCGAGGCGCTGGATACTGGCGAGCACGTCGTTGCCGAGGCCGCCCGCGCCGACCATCGACGCGATGATCACCATCGACAGCGCCATCATGATCGTCTGGTTCACGCCCTGCATGATCGACGGCAGCGCATTCGGGAACTGCACCTTGTACAGCAGCTGCCACGGCGTGCAGCCGAAGGCCTGGCCGGCTTCGACGATCTCGCGGTTCACGTGGCGGATGCCGAGGCTCGTCAGGCGCACCGCCGGCGGCATCGCGAAGATCACCGTCGACAGGATCCCCGGCACGCGGCCGAGACCGAACAGCATCGCGGCCGGAATCAGGTAGACGAACGCGGGCATCGTCTGCATCAGGTCGAGGATCGGGCGCACGGTCGCGGCGACCCACTTGCTCTTCGCGGCCCAGATGCCGAGCGGGATGCCGAGCACGAGGCTGATGATCGTCGACGACAGCGTGAGGCCGAGCGTGATGACGGTCTGGTCCCAGAAGCCCGTCGCGAAGATCAGCAGCAGCGACGCGGTGGTGAACAGCGCGAAGCGCCAGCCCACCCGCCACAGCCCGACGCCGATGAAGATCGCCATCATCAGCCACATCGGGATCGCCTGCAGGCCATGCTCGACGAAGGCCGCGAGCCCCTCGATCGCTTGACCGATCGCGTCGAACGTCTTGGCGTCATGGTCGAGCAGGTAGTGAACGGACTGGTCGACCCAGGTACCGAGCGGAATCATTTCAGACATGGGAGCCTCGCGAACGCGTGATGGCCTTCAGGATGAGCGCACGATCGACCGAGCCGCAGTAGCAGCCGTCGTCGTCGACGACAGGCAGTGCATTCGGGCTCGCGACCACGCGCGCGACGACATGTTCGAGCGACGCATCGCGCCGGATGCTTTCGATCGGGCTCACGGACGGCGTCTCCTGACCGATCGCATCGCGCGTGACGAAGCCGCGGATCTTGCGTTGCGCGTCGAGCACGAACGCATAGTCGGCACTGCCGTTCAGCGTGGCAGCGACGTTCGCGGCATCGCACTTCGACACGATCGGCACGGCGCCCGTCTGCATCAGGTCGCCGGCCGTGAGGTAGCGGCTGGTGTCGATGCCGTCGAAGAACGCGCGCACGTAATCGTCGGCCGGGTTCGCGATGATGTCCTGCGGCGTGCCGACCTGCACGAGCCGGCCGCCTTCCATGATCGCGATGCGGTTGCCGATGCGCAGTGCTTCTTCCAGATCGTGCGACACGAACATGATGGTGCGGCGCTGTTCCTTCTGCAGTTGCAGCAGCACATCCTGCATTTCGCGGCGCTTGAGCGGATCGAGCGCGGAGAACGCCTCGTCCATGATCATCAGCGACGGGTTCACGGCCAGCGCACGGGCGAGGCCCACGCGCTGCTGCATGCCGCCCGACAGCTCGGACGGCAGCTTGTGCGAGAACGGCGCAAGGCCGACCTGCTCGAGCACTTCCATCGCGCGGCGCTCGCGCTCCTTCTTGCCGACGCCCGCGACTTCCAGGCCGAACGCGGCGTTCGACACCACGGAGCGATGCGGCATCAGCGCGAACGACTGGAACACCATGCTCATGTCCTTGCGGCGCAGCGCGGTCAGCGCCGAGCGGCGCGCCGACGCGACGTCGAGCCCGTCGATCATCACCTTGCCGGCGCTCGGATCGACCAGCCGGTTCACGAGGCGGATCAGCGTGGATTTGCCGGAGCCGGACAGGCCCATCAGCACAAAAATTTCGCCTTCCTGCACATCGAAGGAGACGTTGTGCACGCCGACGACCTGGCCGGTGCGCTTGAGCACGTCGTCCTTCGTCGCGCCGGCGGCAAGCATGTCGAGCGCCTGCTGCGGGTTACTTCCAAACACCTTGCACAGACCTTCGACCACGACCTTGGGGGCATCCATCGAAACCTTCTCCTCGTGTAGCGGGGACTCACGTGTGTCATAGCGTGCCTACATAGTTGCCAGAAAAAACCCCGACCTGCCGACGAATTACGACAAACGCTTGCGCAAATACGACACGGCCTCCAGCCCCGCCGGGCGTGCCGCGGCGCGCGGCGGCACGCGATTGCGGCGGCGCAATACGCGCACAGCCAGCAACGGCGGGCATCGCGCGCCGGACTTGTGCGCAGCAGCGTCGCGCATATCGTGTCGTTTTTTGCGCGAATTCGCATCGGGCGCGCGTCGCTTTACGACAATTCCACGTCCGATCCCGCGGCCATATGGCCTGACAAATGCGCACGCGGCATTCACCGATAAAAAGCATGACCGTGCAAAAAGCCGCACGACGACACCGGCAGGTGCACGCCGCGATACCGTGCCAACCCGGAAAATCCCCGACAGCCGCTGTGATACATTCCCCGCCAACAGGCTGATTGCACCGCAGGCCGCCATGCAGCGGCCGCCTTCAGCCGTGCATGCCGGTTCGCCTGCCGGCCATGCCGACACCGCCTCGACCGGCATACGTCCGATCGCAGGCCGATAACGATACGAGAGAGGGAGCAAGGCGAGATGAACTGGGCTTTTACCGCAATCGGCTTCGTCGTGGGCGGGATTGCCGCATTGATCGGGGATTTCTCCGCCGTCAACGGCGCCGTGCTCGGCGCCGCGATCGGGTTCTGTCTCGATCACACGCTGCAACAGCGCAAGCGCAAGGGCAAAGGCGCGGCACCCGACACGTCCGCGATGCAGGCGCCGCCCGCCCAGCCGCCGGTTCCGCTCGCCGATCGCGTCGCGCGGCTCGAAGCCACCGTCGAGACGCTGACACGTGAAGTCGCGTCGCTGCGCGGCCAACTGGCCGGCGCGAAGGCCGGCTCGACCGCGGCGACGGCGCACACGCCCGCCGGCACCGCATCGGTGTCCGCGGCCCCGTCCGCGATCTCATCCGCCCCCGTCCCGCCTTCCGCCACGCTGCCGCCGCGCCCGCCTGCCCAGCCGGCCGCCGCGCGCGCGGACGCACCGGCGTCGCTATCGGCACCGGCTCCTGCGCCAGCCCCGGCGCCGGTTCGCACCGCCGCGCCGGTACCGGTACCGGCCGCGCTCCACGCGAGTGAAACGCCTGCCGCTCCGGCCCCCGCACCGTCGGTTCCCCTCACGCCGCCCAAACCGCGCGAACCCGACATCGTCGAGCGTGCATTCCGCGCCGCGCGCGACTGGCTGCTCGGCGGCAACACGGTCGTGCGCGTCGGGATCGTCGTGCTGTTCTTCGGGGTCGCGTTCCTGCTCAAGTACGCGGCCGACAACAACATGCTGCCGATCGAATTCCGCCTCGCGGGCACCGCGCTCGCCGCGGCCGCGCTGCTCGCGATCGGCTGGCGCGTGCGTGCGCGCCGCGCGGCGTACGGGCTCGTGCTGCAGGGCGGCGGCGTCGGCATCCTGTACCTGACGATCTTTGCCGCGACCAAGCTTTACGCGCTGCTGCCCGTCGGCGCCGCGTTTCCGCTGATGGTCGCGGTATGCGCGCTGAGCGCGTTCCTCGCGGTGCGGCAGAACGCGCTGCCGCTCGCGTTCATGGGCACCGCGGGCGGCTTTCTCGCACCGGTGCTGCTGTCGACCGGACACGGCAACCACATCGCGCTGTTCAGCTACTACGCACTGCTGAACGCGGGCATCTTCGCGATCGCGTGGTTCAAGGCCTGGCGCCCGCTGAACCTGCTCGGCTTCGCGTTCACGTTCACGATCGGCTCCGCGTGGGGCGTGACGGCCTATCGCCCCGCGCTGTTCGCGAGCACCGAGCCGTTCCTGATCCTGTTCTTCCTGATGTATGTCGGCATCGCATTGCTGTATGCGGTGAAGCGCGAGCTCGCGCTGCGGCACTACGTCGACGGCACGCTCGTGTTCGGCACGCCGATCGTCGCGACCGCGCTGCAGGCGTCGCTCGTGAAGGACATGCCGTTCGGGCTCGCGTGGAGCGCCGTCGCGCTGTCGGCGTTCTACGTCGTCGTCACCGCACGGCTCGCGCGGCGCCGCGACCGCCTCGCGCTGCTGTTCGAATCCACGCTCGCGCTCGCGGTGATCTTCGCGACGCTGGCCGTGCCGCTCGCATTCTCCGGCCCGACGACCAGCGCCGCGTGGGCGATCGAAGGCGCGGCCGTCGTCTGGCTCGGCGTGCGCGAGAAGCGCATGCTGCGGTTCGGCTTCGGGCTGCTGATGCAGCTCGCCGCGGCCGGCGCGTTCTTCACGAGCCTGCTCGGGCCGGCCGACGCCACCGCGCTGCCCGTGCTCAACAGCCCATACGTCGCGATGCTGCTGATCGCGCTCGCCGGCCTGTTCACCGGCTGGTGGCTGCACGGTCGCGCGGAAGCGCGCGCGTGGCATGCGTGGATGCCCGAGATCGGCGCCGCGGCAGCCGCGTGGGGACTGCTGTGGTGGGTCAGCGGCGGGCTGCACGAGATCCTCGTCTACGCGAGCCGTCACGTCGACCTGCATGCCGACCGCTTCGTCGTCGATTCGACCGCGCTGTTCGCGGCCGGCACCGCATGGCTCGCGCATGTCGCGCGCCGCCGGCTGGCGTGGCCGCTCGCCGAATGGCCCGCGCTCGCGCTGACGCCCGTGCTGGCACTGCTCGCGCTGCGTGCGTTCGATGCGCATGAAGCGCCGCTGTCGGGGATGGGCGCGTTCGCGTGGCCTGTCGCCGTCGGCGCCGGCCTTGCGCTGCTGTGGCGCCAGTCGCGCGGCACGGCAAGCGCCGATCCCGCAAAAGGCACGACGCCCGGCACCGCGCCCGGCCTCGCGCAAGCCGTCGCCGCAGGCATCATCGCGCCGCTGCACACGCTGACGTTCTGGACCCTGTGCGGGCTGCTGTCGCTCGAAGGTTTCTGGCGCCTGCGCACGTTCGTGCCCGAAGGCGCATGGAGCTGGAGCGCGTGGGCCTACGGTTTCGGTGTGCTGCTCCTGCTGGTGTCGGGCCCCGGCTCGCGTCTGCGCTGGCCCGTCGCGGCGTTCCCGCGTGCTTACCAGGTGTGGGGCGCGGCACCGCTCGCCGCGCTGCTGTGGCTGTGGAGCATCGCCAGCGTGATCAGCGACGGCAACGCGGCGCCGCTCTTCTGGCTCCCGCTGCTCAACCCGCTCGACATCGCGCAGTGCCTGGTGTTCGTCGCGTTCACCGTATGGCTGCGCCGCCTGCGCGCGCTCGGCATCGCATGGCATCCGCGCATCGTCGACTACGCCGCGATCGCCACCGTGTTCCTGTGGTTCAACGCGCTGATGCTGCGCACGTTGCATCACCGCTTCCACATGACCTACGACATCGACACGGTGCTGTCGTCGTTCGGCATCCAGCAGGTGTTCATGGTCGGCTGGAGCCTGTTCGCGTTCGCCGGGATGTGGCTGACGCGCCGCGACGGCATCGCCCGCGTGTGCGCGCTCGCGTCGCTGCCGCTCATCGTCGTGATGTGGGTGTGGACCTTCTACGCGAACTTCACGCAGGACGGCGGCAGCTGGGCGCGCGTGCCGCTCTTCAACCCGCTCGACCTCGTGCTCGCGGTCGTCTATGCGCTCGCCGCGTCGTGGTTCGTGCGCGCACGCAAGCTCGGCTGGTCGTTCGGCAACCATCGCGTCGAGCTGCTGAGCGCGGCCGGGGCGACCGCGTTCCTGTGGCTGAACGCGATCCTGCTGCGCACGCTGCATCACTGGGCCGGCGTGCCGTACGAACTCGGTGCGATGGCGGAATCGACGCTCGTGCAGGCGTCGGTGTCCGTGTACTGGACGCTCTGCGCGCTCGCGATCACGATCTGGGCCACGCGCCGCGGGCTGCGACCGCTGTGGTTCGTCGGCGCCGCATTGCTCGCGCTCACGGTCGTCAAGCTGTTCCTGTTCGACCTGTCGCACGTGACCGGCATCGAGCGGATCGTGTCGTTCATCGGCATCGGCGTGCTGCTGCTGTTGATCGGCTATTTCTCGCCGCTGCCGCCGAAGGCCGCCGCGCAACAGGACGGCCTGCAATGAAACGACTCGCCGCGCTGCTCGGGCTGAGCCTGCTCGCGTCGTTCGCGGCGGCCGACGGTCCGCCCGCGCAGCGCTTCTCGCTCGACCTCGACGGCACCGCCGCGTATTACCAGCTCACCGTGCCGCAGCCTGTTTATGCGGCGAGCCGGCGCGACGATCTCGGCGACGTGCGCATCTTCAACGGCGCGGGCGAGCCGGTGCCGTATTCGCTCGACGCGCCCGCGGCTGCCGCGCCCGCCGTACCGCCGGCGCGCACGCCGGTGCACTGGTTCCCGCTGCCGCCCGCCCGCGCCGACAACGGCAGCGCGCCGCTCGGCGTGACGGTCGGCCCGGACGGCGCGCTGCGCGCGGGCGTCGCCGCACCGGCGCGCGCAAAGCACGGCGCGGATCTCGTCGACCTGTCGCATGCGGACGGCGACATCGACGCGCTGCTCGTACACGTGGGCGACGACAGCTACCAGGGGCGTGTCGCCGTCGAAGCCAGCGACGACCTGCGCAGCTGGCGCTCGCTCGGCAGCACGCAGTTGCTGAAAGTCGGCCACGGCGACGACATGCTCGTGCAGGAACGCATCGCACTCGAAGGCGCGGCACCGCGCTACCTGCGGCTCGACTGGCTCGACGGCGCGCCCGCGATCGCGTCGATCGACGTCGAGACGCACCCGCGCGATGCGCGCGGAACCGACACCGCGTCCGTGCCGCGCCAATGGCGCAACGCCTTGCGCGTGCGGGCCGGCGGCACACCCGGCGAGTACCTGTTCGACACCGACGGCGCGTATCCGGTCGACCGCGTGCGCATCGACCTGCCGCAACCGAATACCGTCGCGCGCGCGACGCTGCAGAGCCGCGCGGACGCGCAGGCGCCGTGGCGCGACGTCGCGGGCGCCGTGCTGTTCCGGCTGCAGGGCAAGGCCGGCGAGCAGCGCAATCCGCCGCTCGAGTTCGCGGCGAATACGGATCGCACGTGGCGGATCGTCGTCGACATGCGCAACGGCGGATTCGGCAGCGGCCAGCCGGCCGTCGTGATCGGCTGGCATCCGGCCGCGCTGACTTTCGTGGCACGCGGCGCACCGCCGTTTACGCTCGGCGTCGGCGATGCGTCGCTCGTGTCGTCGGCCGTCGGCCGCGACGCGCTGCTGGTCGGCATGGCCCCCGAAGTGCGGCCCGCGCGCGTCGGCGCGGCGTTGCCGGTATCGGCGGTCGTGCCGACGCCGGCCGCCGATACGGACGCGCCGCGCCGCTACGTGCTGTGGGGCGCGCTGGTCGTCGCGGTCGGCGTGCTCGGTACGATCGCATGGCGCCTCGCGAAAGGCGGCGACGAGTCTGGCGGCCGCGACGAGTGATACGGTGCGGCCGAGTCGGGCTTCGATCGCCGCGCAGCCAGTGTGCGCCGGCGCACGCGGGTTGATGCAGGTGCGGCCCGCCGCCGAACGCGATCTCGTCGCGCAGGTGAAGAACCGGTCCGATCCGGCCACCGACGTGCGGACCGGTGCGGCCATCTTATGAAAGGCCGCGTCAGGGCATAAAAAGCGCGTAAACGTCCGTTTCGCCGCGGCGCGGCGGGGGTGTCTCGAGGGCCGTACACGAGCGGGAGCGCCACACTCCGCTCATCCGGCGTTTACGCGGCAAAACAGGAGCAGGAACCGGAGCACGGCGTTCAGCCGAAGGTGTAGCGCCCGTGCTGACGCGGGCGCCACGGCGACGAGCGGCAACTCGCGGCACCGGCCGCGCGTCGCGCCGCCCAGCCAGCGCCACGCCGCACATACCGATCGCGCCGGACCAGCGCGGCCACGCGCGACGGCAATGCATGAGCAACACGCCGCACGCCCGCCATGCGCGCGGCCAATCGCGACGCCGGTGATGCCGACAACACCCGGCGCGCGACATGCGCGACGGGCCGCTTGCAGAGGATCGCGCTGTCGTAACGCTTGCCGTCGAAGCGCATCACGTCGACGACGTCGAAACCCTGCGAGCCGTAGAACGCGAGCAGGTGCGAAGCGGGATGCGGCGTATCGAGCGCGAGCAGCGTGTAGCCGCGCAACGCGGCCCACCGCTCGGCGAACGACAGCAGCAACGCGCCGATCCCGCGGCTCTGGCAATCCGGGTCCACCGCCACCTGCCGCACGCTCGCGACGCCTTCGCGCCGGTACAGCGAGCAGGCCGACGACGGATCGGTCGCATACAGCGTGGCCGTGCCGATCACGCGCCCGCCGCACACGGCGACGTAGCACTCGCCCGCTTCCGCGCGACGGCGCGTGACGGCCGCGTCCTGGTCGACACACGTACAGTTGAGCCCCATCGCGCCGAGCCGCGCGAACGCGCGATGCAGCATCTGCGTGAGGTGGGCATAGCTGTCGAAAGCCGGATCGAAACGCCGCACGATCACCCGGTCGGCGCACGCGGAAGGCGGCGCGGCAGGCGTGTGTTCGGCGATCGCGTTCCAGGGTATCGACATTGCCATGCTCCGTGGTTGGGATGCCCGAAGTCTATGAGCGCGCCGATGGCCCCCGCAAGAAAAAATGTCGTAAAAGTTTGGGGACGTGCGTGCGGAAGAAAAGGTTGTGACGGTGCACGCCGCGGCGTCGCGAGCGTCATTGCGAACGCATGACGGCACACCGATCGTTGCGCACGCAAGCAATGCATCGAGCGCGACGGCGTCGATCGCCGGCGCGCGCCGTTGACACATGCTGCAGCGCCATCCACACTCGCCGGATTCTCTTCGCTCCGGGCGCGCCCATGATCACCTGCTTCCTTCGCTACGTCATCGATCCGTACAAGCTCGACCAGTTCGAAACCTACGGCAAGATGTGGATTCCGCTCGTCGAGCAGTTCGGCGGCACGCATCACGGCTACTTCCTGCCGTCCGAAGGGGCAAACAACATTGCACTCGCGATGTTCTCGTTCCCGAGCCTCGCCGAATACGAGCGCTACCGCGAACGCTCGATGGACGATCCGGCCTGCCAGGCCGCGTTCCGCTACGCCGAGGAAACGCGCTGCATCGTCAGCTACGAACGCAGCTTCTTCCGGCCGGTGTTCGAATAACGGGCCACGGCCCGGCGCATCGCGCCCCTTTTCCTGACCGGGACGAAAAAAAGCCCCGCCTGCATCCGCGCGGCGGGGCCAACCCATGTCAGTAGAGACATCATGGAGGAGACGGGGCCATCTTATCGACCGCGGCCGGCCAGCCCAACCAAGCATTTCTGCTATCGATCCGTGCGGCCGCGCACACGATTGCCCGTGCCTCCCGGCATATCGATAGAACGAAAAGTCGTTTTCAGAGTGGCGGCGGGGTCGTTACCATCTGGTTTTTAAGCCTGTGCTTAGCCGGGCAAGCCATCCCAAGGAGCGCCCCTTGACTGCATTCGATCAACACCGCCGCCCGTTCGTCGTCGGCATTGGCGGTACCACCCGCGCAGCGTCGTCGACCGAACGCGCGCTGTCGTTCGCGTTGCGCGGCGCGCAGGCAGCCGGCGCACGCACGCGCCTGTTCGACGGCCCGTTCCTGCATACGCTGCCGCACTACGCCCCCGAACACAAAACGCTGACCGACGCGCAGCGCGAACTGATCGACGCCGTGCGCCAGGCCGACGCGATCATCATCGCGACGCCCGGCTATCACGGCGGCGTCTCCGGCCTCGTGAAGAACGCGCTCGATACGCTCGAGGAACTGCGTGCGGACGATCGGCCCTATCTCGACGGACGCGCGGTCGGCCTGATCGTCACCGCGTATGGCTGGCAGGCGGCGGGCACCGTGCTGACGTCGCTGCGTTCGATCGTGCATGCACTGCGCGGCTGGCCGACGCCGTTCGGCGCGACCGTGAACACGCTCGAAACGCGCTTCGACAGCGCCGACAACTGCTCGGACCCGAAGGTCGTCGCCCAGCTCGAGACGGTCGGCACGCAAGCGGCCGAGTTCGCGCTCGCGTTCGCGTCGCATCGCGCGGCCTCGCATGCGGCATCGGTCGATGCGCTCGCGCCCGTGCTGAAGATCGCCAACCAGTAATTTCCCCGCCTTCCACCGCCCGCGCCCGGACGACCCCGTTCGTCGGCGCGGGCGGTGCACATTCGGACGAACGGCCACGCGCCGTGCACGTCGACGCTACTCCCCGGTTGCCCTTTCCCCGTGCCCCACCGCCGATAACGATTCGGCCCGCCGCGTGATTTGCATTGGCCGAAAGATTGGTTCACGCGGCCGGCGGGTTTTCGTACGCTGAACATCCGAACTTTCTCCGCGCACGCCATGAACCGTACGATCCGCTACAAGGGCTACGAAGTCGCCCCCGCTGCCGCCCGGTTGCCGAACGGGCTGTTCGCCGCCAACCTGACGATCGCGAAGGCAAGCAGCGGCCCGTCGCCGCGCTCCGTGTCGTTCGACGCGATCGATTTCTTCTTCGAGGAAGAACACGCGCTTGCCTACGCGTCCCGCTGGGGCCGCCTCTGGGTCGACACGCACGCGTGACGCACGCCTGGCCGGCGTGCACATGGCCGCTCGAAAATACGCGATTACGGAAGCTATGCAAGAATCTTTCGATCCGTAATCGCACAACAATAGCCATGAGTGACACGCTGCAGGAACAGCACGCAGCCGCAGATCACGCAATGCGCAACTGGACCTTCGAGAGGCAAGGTCCGGTCCGGATCGGTTCCGATGCGCACATGCAGATGTTCTGCCGCATGCTGCTCGACACACACAACCCGTACAAGCCGGCGGTCATCGACTGGCCGGCGCTCAAGCCCGCCGAGCTCAAGCGGCTCACGTCGCTGCCGATCTGGGACATCGCGGTGCAAACCGAAGGTCGTGCATCGATCCGCGTCGCAACCTATGCGGCGACGGTCGGCAATCCGCTGCTGCGCCGCGCGCTCGAGATGGACGGCAGCGAGGAAGCGCGCCACAAGGTCGTGCTGTCGAAGCTCGTCGAGGCATACGGCATCCGGCTCGCCCCCGAGCCACCCTACCCGGCGCCGAAGGATCCCGAGTGGTCGTGGATGGTCACGGGCTTCAGCGAATGCATCGACAGCTTCTTCGCGTTCGGCCTGTTCCGCTCCGCGCAGCGCTCCGGTTTTTTCCCGCCCGAACTCGTCGACACCTTCGAGCCCGTGATCCAGGAAGAAGGCCGCCACATCCTGTTCTTCGTGAACTGGTACGCGTGGTACTGGCGCAGCTTGCCGTGGTGGCGCCGGCCCTGGTTCTTCGCGCGGGTCGCGGCCGTGTGGGTGCATTTGATCCGCGAGCGCATCGGCATCGCGCGCGGGATCGACGCCGACGGCGTCGCGCGCGACGCGAACTTCCCGGCGACGAACACCGCCGACATCGGCGAAGCGCTGAACCCGCGCGAGCTGATCGAACTGTGTCTCGCCGAGAACGATCGGCGGATGGCCGGTTACGACAAGCGCCTGCTGCGTCCGTTGTTCGTGCCGCGTATGGCACGGCTCGCGCTGCGGTTTCTCAAGAAGTAAGGCATCCGCTCCGGGCAAGGGCCCGGTTGCCCGGTTGCCCGGTCGAGCATCCCGGCAACCGGGCCTCGGCCATCATCACATCCGGGCCGGCTGAATGCCGGCCGGAGCCGACAGGTGGCAATCGCATCGTCCGCATCCGGGCGCGCAGCAGCGCAATGCGCAACGATACGTCGTGGTCGACGCAGCCGTTCTGCTCCGTACTCCACGCCCCGCGTCCCGTTCACACCTCGATGCGCGTTCGTCACGCTTTGCATGCCGAGCGGCATCGGTCGGGCTACCCGGCCCACCGCCCGCTCGACGTCGCCACATCGCCGCATCACCACATCGCATGCGGTGTGAAACCTCACCGGCCTGCATCCACCTGCCAGATGTGGCGCACCCGACACATCACTCACGCCCTTTTTTCTTCGGCGCTTCGGGGCGGGCGGACAAATTGTCACATCCAGGATTTAACAATTCAGCGGGCGTCGGCCAGCGGCTTTAACACCCGGCCGCCAGCACGTGCAAAACGGGAGCGGGTAATGCCTCCCGAACGAGTTCGCCTCGTCGCCAAACCCCACACGAATGTCAACATCAACGAAATAGTCAATAGGACAAATTCGAAATACGAATGACGACCTGCCTGCCCATCGCCCTGTAGCACTTTTTTACAAATTCGACGAGCCATCCCGCCCGGAACGCCCGTCACACGGGCCATCGCAGCGAACGAAATGCGCATATCAGCACAGCCAGGCATTCTTCATTTTGAATTAAATTGATTTACAGACAATCCAATAAATCAATCAGAAATCGACAAGCAAATCACGAATTAACAAATTAACGAGATGGATATCTCATTATCCCGCAACGTACCCATTCACATTACAAACAAGAAAGGAAGGCTTCTCTCGCAAACGTTTGCTATTTCAATTTCCTTTCTTCCGCCCCAATCACATCTGTAATCCACCGCACAAAACACCAATAACTTGTTGATTTATATGGAAAATATGTAATGCCCATCGAGAGACTACGATCCTACATTTTTCATTCTTACATCTTACAAATTCATTCCTCATTGATGCATCAAAACACCGACCATTAACCATCCTTTAACTTTTCAAACACGATATTTATCACTTTTTAGCAATCTAAAAAATCCTCCTCCAATAAACTCCGCCCATCAATTTTGAGATTCGCGCGAGCGCACGGAGCATTCCTCTAACAAAAGAGACCGGTGTGTGGCGTGCACATTTGGAGGTAGCAGGACATGAACCGCACATACCGCTCGATCTGGAACGAAGCCCTCGGCGCCTGGGTCGCTGCGTCTGAACACGATTCGGCACGGGGCAAGCCGAACAAGTCGGCTGTCGTGAAGGCCGTCGCAGCCGCCGTGCTCGTCGCGGGGGCAGGCGTCGGCAACGTTGCGCATGCGCAGTACAGCGCCGGGGGCGGGAACGCGACCAATGCAACCTCGATTGCCATCGGCGCCGGCTCCAGCGGATTAACCGTTCCCGGCCAGAGCCCGACCGCCTCCGCCGCCGGCGCGGTCGCCATTGGCGCGAACTCGCCGACCAATACGGTCGCCACCGCATCGAATGCAACGGCATTCGGTACCGGCTCCTCGGCCACCGCGACTGCGGCATCTGCGTTCGGTCAAGGTACGTCGGCAACCGGTAATTTCGCGACCGCCGTCGGCAGCGGCACGAAAGCAACCGCCAACTACGCAACCGCCCTGGGCAGCACCAGCGCGGTCAACGGCATCCAGACGCAGGCATCCGGCGTCGGCTCGACCGCAATCGGCAGCAACGCCACCGCAGGCGCACAGGCGGCCGCACAGGATTCGATTTCGATCGGCGGCCAATCGTCGGTCACCTCCAGCGCAACGTCCGGCATCGCGATCGGCCGCGGTGCGACGACCAACGGCGCATACGGCATTGCACAGGGCGATGGCACCATTTCCGGCGCAACCGGCCAGAACGTCGCGATCGGTTCGTCGGGTACGACGGCCAACAGTGGTAGCGCGAACGGCGGCGCGGTGGCAATCGGCCGCGCGCAAACGGCCAGCGGCGACGGCGCAGTCGCGCTCGGCACCAGCAATTCGGCAAGCGGTACGGGCGCCGTCGCGCTCGGCAACGGCAACTCGGCGAACGGCACCGGTGCGGTTGCGCTGGGCAGTGGCAACAGCGTGACGGGGACGGGTTCGGTCGGTATCGGCAGCGGCGCCAAGGCGACCTATGCGGGTTCGAGCGCAATCGGTGCCTCGTCGTATGCGGGCGGGGCTTCGGCGCCTGCCTCCGCTTTCGGGAACGGGAGTTCCGCGACGGCGAACTATGCAACCGCGATCGGCGTCAACGCCAGCGCTGCCGGCGGCGGCAGCGTTGCGCTGGGCGTGGCCACTGCGAGTGCGCTCCAGAGCGTTGCAATCGGCCAGCAATCCAATGCTTCTCAAGCCGGCAACATTTCGATCGGCTCGTTTGCGACGGCCAGCGGCAACGGTAATGCGGTCGCGATGGGCTATCAATCGACCGCTTCCGCCGGCAACGCGATGGCGCTCGGCTACCTGTCGACGGCCAACGTTGCAAACTCCGTCGCCCTTGGCAACAACTCGGCGACGATTGGTGCGGCGGACACGGTGACGGGCGGCACCGGTTCGGTCAACTCCGCCACGATCGGTGGACAGACGTTCGGTAACTTTGCGGGCGCAAGCGCTGCCAACGGCGTCGTCAGCGTTGGTACGGCGGGCAACGAGCGTCGCATCCAGAACGTCGCGGCGGGTCTCGTCACGTCGACCAGCACCGATGCGATCAACGGTAGCCAGCTCTACTCGGTCGCGAGCACGACGACGTCGAGCATCACGAGCCTGTCGACGTCGGCTTCGACCGGCTTGTCGTCGGCGAATAGCTCGATCACGTCGCTGTCGACCTCCACGTCGACGGGTCTGTCGTCGGCCAACAGCTCGATCGGTTCGCTGTCGACCGGCCTCTCGTCGACGAAAAGTTCGATCACTTCGCTGTCGTCCTCGACGTCGACGGGTCTGTCGTCAGCCACCAGCTCGATCGGCTCGCTGTCGACCGGTCTCTCGTCGGCCAACAGCTCGGTCACCTCGCTGTCGTCCTCCACGTCGACGGGTCTGTCGTCGGCCACCAGCTCGATCGGCTCGCTGTCGACCGGTCTCTCGTCGGCCAACAGCTCGGTCACTTCGCTGTCGTCCTCCACGTCGACCGGCCTGTCGTCGGCTAATAGCTCGATCGGCTCGCTGTCGACCGGTCTCTCGTCGGCCAACAGCTCGGTCACTTCGCTGTCGTCTTCCACGTCGACCGGCCTGTCGTCGGCTAATAGCTCGATCACGTCCCTGTCGACTTCGACCTCGACCGGTCTGTCGTCGGCCACCAGCTCGATCGGCTCGCTCTCGACCGGCCTCTCGTCGACGAACAGCTCGGTCACGTCGCTGTCGTCCTCCACGTCGACTGGCCTGTCGTCGGCTAATAGCTCGATCACCTCGCTGTCGACTTCGACCTCGACTGGCTTGTCGTCGGCCACCAGCTCGATCGGCTCGCTCTCGACCGGTCTCTCGTCGACGAACAGCTCAGTCACGTCGCTGTCGTCCTCCACGTCGACTGGCCTGTCGTCGGCTAATAGCTCGATCACGTCGCTGTCGACTTCGACCTCGACCGGCTTGTCGTCGGCCACCAGCTCGATCGGCTCGCTCTCGACCGGCCTCTCGTCGACGAATAGCTCAGTCACTTCGCTGTCGTCCTCCACGTCGACCGGCCTGTCGTCGGCCACCAGCTCGATCGGCTCGCTCTCGACCGGCCTCTCGTCGACCAACAGCTCGGTCACGTCGTTGTCGTCCTCCACGTCGACTGGCCTGTCGTCGGCTAATAGCTCGATCACGTCCCTGTCGACGTCGACCTCGACTGGCCTCTCGTCGGCCACCAGCTCGATCGGTTCGCTCTCGACCGGCCTCTCGTCGACGAACAGCTCGGTCACGTCGTTGTCGTCCTCCACGTCGACCGGCCTGTCGTCGGCTAACAGCTCGATCACGTCCCTGTCGACTTCGACCTCGACTGGCCTCTCGTCGGCCAACAGCTCGATCGGCTCGCTGTCGACCGGCCTCTCGTCGACGAACAGCTCGGTCACTTCGCTGTCGTCCTCCACGTCGACCGGCCTGTCGTCGGCTAACAGCTCGATCACGTCCCTGTCGACTTCGACCTCGACTGGCCTCTCGTCGGCCAACAGCTCGATCGGCTCGCTGTCGACCGGCCTCTCGTCGACGAACAGCTCGGTCACTTCGCTGTCGTCCTCCACGTCGACCGGCCTGTCGTCGGCTAACAGCTCGATCACGTCCCTGTCGACTTCGACCTCGACTGGCCTCTCGTCGGCCAACAGCTCGATCGGCTCGCTGTCGACCGGCCTCTCGTCGACCAATAGCTCGGTCATCTCGCTGTCGACCTCCACGTCGACCGGCCTGTCGTCTGCCACCAGCTCGATCGGTTCGCTGTCCACCGGCTTGAGCACGGTCTCGACGAAGACAGACAACCTCGGTAGCAGCACGGCCTCGGCACTTGGCGGTGGCTCGACGTATGACCCGACAACCGGCAAGGTCTCGGCCCCGTCGTACACCACGTACAACTCGAACGGCACGACGTCGACCGCCAACAGCGTCGGCTCGGCAATCGACAGCATCAACAGCCAGGGCATCAAGTACTTCCACGCGAACTCGACCGGCGCCGACAGCACCGCGACGGGCACCGACGCCGTCGCCATCGGCAGCGGCGCCATCGCCAGCACGAACAATTCCGTCGCGCTGGGCGCCGGCTCGAAGGCCGACGCCGCGCCCGTCGGCACGAGCAGCGCAACCGTCGGCGGCGTCACGTTCGGCGGATTCGCAGGCACCACGCCGGTTGGCACCGTTAGCGTCGGCAGCGCCAACAACGAGCGGCAAATCACCAATGTCGCCGCCGGCCAGGTAACGTCGACCAGTACCGACGCGATCAACGGTAGCCAGCTTTATTCCGTCGCCCAACAGGTCGGTACCGCGACCAGTGCCATTTCGTCGCTGTCGACTTCGACCTCGACCGGCCTGTCGTCGGCCAATAGCTCGATCACGTCGCTGTCGACTTCCACGTCGACCGGCCTCTCGTCGGCCAATAGCTCGATCGATTCGTTGTCGACTTCGACCTCGACGGGCCTCTCGTCGGCCAACAGCTCGATCACCTCGCTGTCGACTTCGACCTCGACCGGCCTCTCGTCGGCCAATAGCTCGATCACCTCCCTGTCGACCTCGACCTCGACGGGTCTGTCGTCGGCCAACAGCTCGATCGATTCGTTGTCGACCTCGACGTCGACCGGTCTGTCCTCGGCGAACAGCTCGATCACCTCCCTGTCGACCTCGACCTCGACCGGCCTCTCGTCGGCCAACAGCTCGATCACGTCGTTGTCCACGTCGACCTCGACGGGTCTGTCCTCGGCCAACAGCTCGATCACCTCGCTGTCGACCTCGACCTCGACCGGCCTCTCGTCGGCCAACAGCTCGATCGATTCGTTGTCGACCTCGACGTCGACCGGTCTGTCGTCGGCTAACAGCTCGATCACCTCGCTGTCGACCTCCACGTCGACCGGTCTGTCGTCGGCCAATAGCTCGATCGATTCGCTGTCGACCTCCACGTCGACCGGCCTCTCGTCGGCCAATAGTTCGATCACGTCGCTGTCGACCTCGACCTCGACGGGTCTGTCGTCGGCTAACAGCTCGATCGATTCGCTGTCGACGTCGACCTCGACGGGCCTGTCCTCGGCCAACAGCTCGATCACGTCCCTGTCGACTTCGACCTCGACGGGTCTGTCCTCGGCCAACAGCTCGATCACGTCCCTGTCGACCTCGACCTCGACGGGCTTGTCGTCCGCGAATAGCTCGATCGACTCGTTGTCGACTTCGACCTCGACGGGTCTCTCGTCGGCCAACAGCTCGATCACTTCGCTCTCGACCTCGACCTCGACGGGCCTGTCCTCGGCGAACAGCTCGATCGATTCGCTGTCGACGTCGACCTCGACGGGCCTCTCGTCGGCTAACAGCTCGATCACTTCGCTCTCGACTTCGACCTCGACGGGCCTGTCCTCGGCGAACAGCTCGATCGACTCGCTGTCGACGTCGACCTCGACCGGCCTCTCGTCGGCCAACAGCTCGATCACTTCGCTCTCGACTTCGACCTCGACCGGTCTGTCCTCGGCGAACAGCTCGATCACCTCGCTGTCGACCTCGACCTCGACAGGCCTCTCGTCGGCCAACAGCTCGATCACTTCGCTGTCGACCTCGACCTCGACGGGTCTGTCGTCGGCTAACAGCTCGATCGATTCGCTGTCGACGTCGACCTCGACCGGCCTGTCCTCGGCTAACAGCTCGATCACGTCCCTGTCGACTTCGACCTCGACGGGTCTGTCGTCGGCGAATAGCTCGATTACCTCGCTGTCGACTTCGACGTCGACCGGTCTGTCGTCGGCTAACAGCTCGATCGATTCGCTGTCGACCTCGACGTCGACGGGTCTCTCGTCGGCCAACAGCTCGATTACTTCGCTGTCGACTTCGACCTCGACCGGCCTCTCGTCGGCTAACAGCTCGATCACTTCGCTGTCGACTTCAACCTCAACGGGTCTGTCCTCGGCTAACAGCTCGATCGATTCGCTGTCGACTTCGACGTCGACGGGTCTCTCGTCGGCCAACAGCTCGATTACTTCGCTGTCGACCTCGACCTCGACGGGTCTCTCGTCGGCCAACAGCTCGATCACTTCGCTGTCGACTTCAACCTCGACTGGTCTGTCCTCGGCTAACAGCTCGATCGATTCGCTGTCGACTTCAACCTCGACGGGCCTGTCGTCGGCCAACAGCTCGATCACGTCGCTGTCGACCTCGACGTCGACCGGCCTCTCGTCGGCCAACAGCTCGATCGATTCGTTGTCGACCTCGACCTCGACCGGTCTCTCGTCGGCCAACAGCTCGATCACCTCGCTGTCGACCTCGACCTCGACCGGTCTGTCGTCGGCCAACAGCTCGATCACGTCCCTGTCGACTTCGACCTCGACTGGCTTGTCGTCGGCCACCAGCTCGATCGGCTCGCTGTCGACCGGCCTCTCGTCGGCCAACAGCTCGGTCACCTCGCTGTCGACTTCGACGTCGACCGGTTTGTCGTCGGCTAACAGCTCGATCACGTCGCTCTCGACCTCGACCTCGACCGGCCTGTCGTCGGCTAACAGCTCGATCGATTCGTTGTCGACCTCGACCTCGACCGGTCTGTCCTCGGCGAACAGCTCGATCACCTCGCTGTCGACCTCGACGTCGACCGGCCTGTCGTCGGCTAACAGCTCGATCGATTCGTTGTCGACCTCGACCTCGACCGGTCTGTCCTCGGCCAACAGCTCGATCACCTCGCTGTCGACCTCGACCTCGACCGGCCTCTCGTCGGCCAACAGCTCGATCACCTCGCTGTCGACCTCGACCTCGACCGGTCTGTCCTCGGCCAACAGCTCGATCACCTCGCTGTCGACGTCGACCTCGACCGGCCTCTCGTCGGCCAACAGCTCGATCACCTCGCTGTCGACCTCGACCTCGACCGGCCTCTCGTCGGCGAACAGCTCGATCAGCTCGCTGTCGACCTCCACGTCGACCGGCCTCTCCTCGGCCACCAGCTCGATCACGTCACTGTCCACGTCGACCTCGACCGGCATCAGCTCGTTGTCCACCGGCCTGAGCAGCACGGACAGCACGATCCTGTCGCTGTCCACGTCGACTTCGACCGGCATCGGCTCGCTGTCCACCGGCCTGAGCAGCACGAACAGCAACGTGGCCTCGCTGTCGACTTCGACCTCGACCGCGATCAACGCCGCGAAGACGCACTACTACAGCGTCAACGACAACGGCACGCAGCAGGCCAACTACGACAACACGGGCGCCACCGGCACCAACGCACTCGCCGCCGGCGTGAACGCCAGCGCGGCAGGCGCGAGCAGCGTGGCAGTCGGCGACGGTTCGAACGCGCAGTCGGCAGGCGCGGTCGCGATCGGCCAGAACGCATCGGCCACGGGCGGCAAGGCCGTGTCGATCGGCTCCGGCAACACGGCCACCGGCGACGGCGCAGTCGCGATCGGCGACCCGAGCATCGCGACGGGTACCGGCGCGGTCGCACTGGGCGCGAACGACACGGCGACCGGCAACGGCGCAGTGGCGCTCGGCAACGCGAACACCGCAACCGGTGCCAGCGCACTCGCCCTCGGCAGCTCGAACCAGGCCACCGCGGACAACACGATCGCGCTGGGCAACCAGTCGACGGCCAGCGCCGTCGGTGCACAGGCCTACGGCTCGAGCGCCACGGCCAGCGCCGCCGACGCGCTCGCCCTGGGTTCGAACGCCACCGCGAACGTCGCCAACTCGATCGCACTCGGCGCGAATTCGGTCACGGCCCCGGCCGTCGGTACCTCCAGCGCCACGATCGGCGGCGTCACGTACTTCTTCGCGGGCAGCTCGCCGGTCGGCGTGGTGAGCGTCGGCGCACCGGGTGCGGAACGCCAGATCACGAACGTCGCCGCGGGCCGGATCTCGGCCAGCAGCACGGACGCGATCAACGGCAGCCAGCTCAACGCGACGAACAACGCGGTCAACGCGCTGTCGACGTCCACCGCATCGAACGTCGCATCGCTGTCGACCGGCATCAACTCGCTGTCGACGGGCCTGAGCACGACGAACAGCAACGTGGCCTCGCTGTCCACGTCGACCTCGACCGCGATCAACTCGCTGTCGACCGGCCTGAGCACGACGAACAGCAACGTCAACTCGCTGTCGACGTCGACCTCGACGGGCATCGGTTCGCTGTCCACCGGCCTGAGCACGACGAACAGCAACGTGGCCTCGCTGTCGACCGGCGTGAACAACATCAACAACACGTTGAACCAGCTGTCGACGACGATCAACAACAACACGACGCGCACCGCCAACAACAACGGCGTCGCGGCCGACATGAACGGCAAGGGCACCGACGTGCCGACCGTCACCGCGGGTTCCAACTCGGTGGCGATCGGCGCGAATTCGAACGACGGCGGTCGCTCGAACGTGGTGTCGGTCGGCAACGACCAGCAGCAGCGCCAGATCACGAACGTCGCGCCGGGTACGCAAGGCACCGACGCGGTGAACGTGAACCAGCTGACGCAGGTGCAGACGACGCTGTCGACGGCACTGTCGGGCCAGCAGGCGCAGATCAACTCGCTGGGTTCGCAACTGCAGCAGACCGACCAGATGGCGAAGCAGGGTATCGCGGCCGTCGGCGCGATGGCATCGATCCCGCAGCTCGATCGCGATGCCAACTTCGGGATGGGCGTGGGTACGTCGACCTTCCTCGGCCAGAAGGCGATGGCGGTCAACATGCAGGCGCGCATCACGGAGAACCTGAAGGCGTCGATCAACGGCGGCTTCAGCGGCGGTCAGAAGGTGATCGGCGCCGGCATGCTGTACCAGTGGAAGTAACGCGTCGCGCCGCCAGGCCGCCCGGCTCGCCAGCCGGACGGCCTGCGGCGGCCCCGACGGCCGGACGAGCCCGCCGCGCAACCCGTGGCGGGCTTCAGTCAACCCAAGTTTTGAGGATGTAACCGTGAACAAACTCGCTCTTGCGCTCGCGCTTTCCGCAACGGCCCTCGCCGCGTGCTCGACCGCATCCGGCCCGACCTTCAGCGCCTCCGAACTGCAGCCGCGCGACGGCGTGCGCACCTTCCAGGTGGACTGCCACGGCCTGCTGTCGGGCCCGGAGACCTGCATGAAGGCCGCCCGCAAGATCTGCGGCGAAGAGCCCGTGCGCGCTGTCGACTCGGCCCGCGCGCTGCGCGACAAATCCGATCCGGCCACGCTGATCTTCCAGTGCGGCGCGGCACCGGCCGAAGCGGCCCCGGCCGCCACGCCGGCGCCAGCGGCTGCCGTCGTCGAACAGGTCAACCTGTCGGGCGACGCGCTGTTCGCCACCGACCACGCGACGCTCGCCCCGACCGCGCGCGAATCGCTCGACCGTTTGCTGAGCGAGCGCGCCGACCACACGTACTCGCAGGTGAGCGTCACCGGCTTTACGGATTCGGTGGGCAGCGACGACTACAATCTCGCGCTGTCGAAGCGCCGCGCCGAATCCGTCGCGGCATACCTGAAGGCACACGGCTTGAAAACCGATTCGCTGACGGTCTCGGGCCGCGGCAAGGCCGACCCGGTCGCGTCCAACGCGACGCCGGAAGGCCGCGCCAGCAACCGCCGCGTCGAAATCCGCCTGCAGCACTGAGCGGGCCGCCGCCGCGCGCGGCGCCCCGATCCGGCCGGCCGTCAGTGCCGCGCCGGCCCGCACCCGCCCCCCCGCCGGACGCCCCGGGCGCCGCTTCGCCGGCGCCCGGTTCGCATGGACCGGCGGCTATGTCAAAGTTCGTCACGTCCCGCCAAAAACGGCGGTTTCCGTGCCACAATCGCCGCAGACAGTCGCCGGGGCAACCTGTCCGAATCACGCGCCGTGCCAGGCGTGCCCGATGACACGCCGGAAACCGGCTGCCGCCCTCGCGAACCAGGTCGCCCGATTCGCCCGCCGCGGCGCACCGGCGCAAATGCAACCATGACAATCCACGGCGCGCCGCTTCCAGGCCAGACGCTCGACGCGATGCCCGGACGCACGACGCCGCAGAGGAAACCAACCGGTGACGGACATCAATGAAGCCGCCTCGGGCGGCACCCGCAAGCAACGGCCGGCGGTCGGCATCTCGCTGTTTGCGCGCGACGGCCAGGCGATCTGGGAAAACGGCATCCACCAGAACATCGCGTTCCTCGCGATGATGCTCAAGCGCTCGGATCGCGTCGGCCCGGTCTACTTCCTGAACGGCGGCGACGCCAACGCGCTGCCGGCCGGCCTCGAACTCGACGGCCTCGACATCCCGCTCGTGAAACCCTCCGACGTCACGCACGAACTCGACGTCGTGATCGAAATGGGCGCGCAGCTGCCGGTGGAGTGGCTCCGGCACATGAAGGCGCTCGGCAAGAAAATCGCCGCGTTCTTCTGCGGGCACGTGTATGCCGGCCTGTGCGAAACCCCGATCTTCGGGAAACCGTCGGGACACGTCTTCAACGGCGCGCCGTTCGACGAGGTCTGGTTGCTGCCGCAATACGACAAGACCGCGGCGCCGATGCTGCGGACCATCCTGCGCGCGCCCGTCCACCTGATGCCGCACATCTGGTCGCCGTACTTCCTCGATCGGCGCATCGCCGCGCTCGCCGCGGAAGGCGCGACGTTCGGCTATCGGCCCGGCCGCCGCCCGTGGTACCTCGCGATGCTCGAGCCGAACATCTCGGTCGCCAAGTCCTGCCACTATCCGATGCTCGCGTGCGACGCGTTCTACCGTGCGCGTCCGGACGCGGTTCAGCACATGTTCGTCGTGAACTCGCTGCACATGAAGGAGCATCCGACCTTCGTGCACTTCGCGAACAGCCTCGATCTCGTGCGCCAGCACAAGGCGACCTTCGAGCCGCGCCTCGACCTGCCGGGCTTCATGGCGCGTCACGCGGATGCGGTCGTGTCGCACCATTGGGAAAACGGGCAGAACTATCTGTATTACGACGTGCTGTACGGCGGTTATCCGCTGGTCCACAACTCGACGCTGATCGGCGACGCCGGTTATTACTACCCGGACTTCGATTCCGCCGCGGGCGGCCGCGCGCTGCTCGACGCGTGGCTGCATCACGACGAACGCCTCGACGACTACCGCGCGAAGGCCGGCCGGCTGCTGCAGTCGGTCTCGATCGACAACCCCGCGAACCTCGACGCGTTCGTCTCGCGTCTGGTCGCCTGAACCGGAGAATACGCATGTCGGACTCCAATGCCCGTCAAGCGCCCGGCGAGGGCAAGCGTCTCGTCGTCGGCGTGTCGCTGTTCGTGCGCGGCGCCGGCCAGTCGCTGTGGGAAAACGGCATCTTCCAGAACTGCCTGCTGCTGATCCTGCTGCTGCGCCAGTCGCCGCTCGTCGCGGAAGCCGTGATGGTGAACGGCGGCGAACAGGTCGCCGATCCGCAGATGATGCTCGGCGAATGGGACGTGCCGCTCCTGTCGATGGACGAAGCACTGCAGCGCTGCGACGTGCTGATCGAAATGAGCGCGCAGTTCGGCGCGGATTACCTGCGCGCGTTCCGCGAGCGCGGCGGCAAGGTCGTCACGATGCGGGTCGGCAACGACTACGTGATCGACATCGAACGCGCGATGTTCAACAAGCCGTCGGGTTTCCTGTTCTCGGGCGCGCCGTACGACGCCGTGTGGACGATTCCCGAATTCGAGCGCTCGTGCCTGCACTATTACCAGACGGGCCTGCGCGCGCCCGTCACGATCGTTCCGCACATCTGGCACCCGATGCTGTTCGACAAGGCGCGCGCGACGCTCGGTGCCGGGCTGTCGTTCGGCTATGAACCCGGCAAGCCGCGCTGGCGCGTGACGATGTTCGAGCCGAACATCTGCATGGTGAAGACGAGCGTCATCCCGATGCTGGTGGCCGAGGAAGCGTATCGCGCGAAGCCCGATTTCCTCGAGTTCGTGCGCGTATGCAACACGCTGCACCTGAAGGAACATGCGACGTTCGTCCATTTCGCGAAAAGCCTCGACATCGTGAACCACGGGATCACGACGTTCGAGAGCCGCTACGCGGTGTACGAGTTCATGGCCGCGTTCGGTGACGCGGTCGTGTCGCACACGTGGGAAAACGCGCAGAACTACCTGTACTACGAACTGTTGTACGGCGACTACCCGCTGATCCACAACTCGCCGTTCCTCGGCAAGGCCGGGTATTTCTATCCGGACTTCGACTGTCAGGCCGGCGGCCGCGCGTTGCTGAAGGCGTTCGCCGAGCACGACGCGAACCTGGAAGCGTACCGCGAGCAGTCGAAGCACGTGCTCAGCTCCGTGAGCATCTACAACCCCGAGAACGTCGCCGCCTATACGGACGCGATCGCCACCCTCTATCGCGACGCGTGACGCGCCGCCCTCTTCCGGACTCCGACATGACCGCACGCACGACCCTCACCCGCGCCAAATGGCTGATCGGCTGCGCCGTCGCATCGATCGCGATCGGCGCGCATGCGCAAGCCGACGGCGAATCGGCCGACGCGCTGCTCCGCGACTCGGACGCCGTGTTCAAGCAGCTCGACGCCGGCCAGTACAACGACGTGTGGACCGATGCCGCCGCGTTCGTGAAGGCACGCATCAAGCAGGACCAGTTCGCGTCGGACATGCAGCGTGCGCGCCAGTCGGTCGGCGCGGTCCGTCATCGCGGCTGGGCGCAGATCACGCGCATCCGCTACACCAACGCGTCGACGACACCCGACGGGCTCTACGCGAACGTCGATTACGCGACCACGCTGACGAGCGGCGCGACCATGTTCGAGAAGCTGAGTTTTCGCCGCGAGGATGACGGCCACTGGCGCCTGACCGGCTATGTGCCGCGCTCGTCGCAAAACTACACGCCGTAACCCGCGCAACGCCCGCACCACGGAGCCGTCATGAAACTCAATGTCGCGATAACGATGAACGTGCAGCGCGACGCGACGCAGTCGATCTGGTACAACGGCGCGAACCAGCACTGCGTGTACCTGTACATGCTGCTGAAGCAGTCGCCGCTGATCGGCGAGGTCTGGCTCGCGCACGACGAAGGCGTGACCGAGTATCCGCAGGCGCTGATGATGGACGCGTTCGGCGACGCGCTGCGGCCGCTGTCCGCCGTCGTCCACCAGACCGACCTGCTGATCGAGATGAACGCATTCGTCGACTCGACGCACACCGACGCCGTGCGCCGGCGCGGCGGCAAGTGCGTGTCGTACCGCTTCGGCAACGACTACGTGATCGCGGTCGAGACGATCAACTTCGAGAAGAACCAGTGGCGGCCGAACCCGCACCGCGTGCAGTTCGACGAGATCTGGACCAACCCGCAGCACATGCACACGTGCGCCGCGTATTTCCAGGCCGTGTACCGCGCGCCGGTGATCGAGCTGCCGCACATCTGGTCGCCGTATTTCATCGAGCGCAGCCTCGACGCCGATCCTGAACTGAAGGCGCGCTTCGGTTATCGGAACCACGGCCCCGCGAAACGCATCGCGTTCTTCGAGCCGAACCTGAACGTCGTGAAAAGCTCGATCGTGCCGATGCTCGCCGCCAACGCGTGTTACGTCGAGCATCCGGAGCTCGTCGAGCACGTGTACATGACCAACACGTTCGACAAGAAGGAAAACGTCGCCTTCAAGCATCTCGCGCTCGGGCTCGAGATGGTGCGCGACGGCAAGGCGACCGCCGATGTGCGCGCGCCGTTCGTCGCATGGGCCGCGCATCACACCGACATCGTCGTGTCCCACCACTGGGAAAACGGCCTCAACTACCTGCTGTACGACGCGCTGTACGGCAACTACCCGCTCGTGCACAACTCGCCGTTCCTGCGCGACGTCGGTTATTACTATCCGGACTTCGAGATCTTCGACGCCGCGCGTGCGATCGCGACCGCCGCGCAGACGCACGACGCACGGCTCGACGAATACGCGGCCGCGGCACGCCGCTGCCTGCATCAGGTCGACACGCTCGCCGCGCACAACGTCCACGCGTATTCCGCGCAGATCCAGCAGTTGTTCGCCGGCCGCGCACTCGGCTGACCTTATTTGCCCCTGCTCCCGCCCATGAATCAGACCGTCCGCAATTTCGTCGTGATCGATTCGATTCACGGTCCGTTCGTCATCAACCGGCACTGCGCGTACCAGGCCGAAGCATTGATCAAGACCGGGCGGCCGCACATCCAGGATGAGCTCGACACGATCCTGAAGGTGATCGACCAGTTGCCGGACGATGCGATCGCCGTGGACGGCGGCGCGAATGCGGGGCTCGTATGCGTGCCGATCGCCCACCGGTTGCGTGCGCGCGGCGGCCGCGTGTACGCGTTCGAGCCGCAGCGCACGCTGTTCCACGCGCTCGGCGGCACCGTCGCGCTCAACCAGCTCGACAACGTCCATCTGCTGAACATGGGGCTTGCGGGCGCCAACGGCACGATGAAGGTGCCCGACGTCGACTACGGACAGGATGCCGACTTCGGCCAGGTGTCGCTCGTCGGCGCGCACGCGGAAGGCGGCACGCCGACGCCGGTCGTCAGGCTCGACGCGCTCGGCCTGCCGCGGCTGGATTTCCTGAAGCTCGACATCGAAGGCATGGAGATCGACGCGCTGCGCGGCGCGCGCCGCCTGATCGAGACGCACCTGCCCTGGTGCTGGGTCGAATACTGGAAAGTCGGCGAGGCGCCGATCATCGCCACCTTTGCCGGCCTCGACTACACGTTCTACCGGATGGACCCGCTGAACCTGCTTTGCGTGCCCAACGCGCGCTGGGACAGGCAGCGGCTGGTCATCTCGATCGAGCCGATCGCCGTCGCGTCGCAGGCCGACGTCGATGCGAACCCCGACGCAGCCGCCGACACCGACGCGCCTGAAACGCACTGGAACCGCGCACTCGATCATGAGTCGCGCTGCGAGTGGGGGCACGCGATCGACTGCTGGCAACGCGCGCGCGGCCGCGGGCTCGACGACGATGCGATCGCGCTGCAACTCGCGTCGTGCTACGGCTTCGCTGGGGCACCCGATGCCGGGCTCGCGGCGCTCGAACGCTTCAGCAATCCGGACGCGTTGCCCGACGCGACGCGCGGCCGCCTCGAGCTGATGCGTTCGATGCTGCTGCTGCGTGCCGGCCGGCGCGACGAAGCGGCCCGCGCCACCATCGCGAGCGAAAACATCCTGACGGCCGCGCAGTTCGGGCTGCCGACGGAACGGCTCTACCAGGGCCAGCCGCTGCAGGGCAAGCGACTGCTGGTGCTCAGCTACGGCGGTGTCGGCGATCAGCTCCAGTACGCACGTTACCTGCATGCGCTCGACACGCTCGGCTGCACGAGCGTGACCGTCGTCGTTCCGGACGCGCTGACGGGCCTGATGCGTCACACGTTCCCGCACATCGAATTCATCGGCGCGCACGGCGCGTGGATCGACACGTCGCAGATCGCACACGATTACTGGTGTTCGTTCCTGGTGCTCGCCGCGCAGTTCGGCTACGCGCCGGCACCCAAAGGATCGGCGGGCGCGTACCTGTCCTGCCCACCCGGGCAGGCGGCCGCGTGGCGCGAGCGCGTGTCGCGCGACGGTCATGCAGCCGGCACGCGCCGCATCGGGCTCAACTGGCGCGGGCGCGACGACAGCGACGCGCGCTTCCATCGCGCGGCCAGCCTGCGCGACCTCGCGCCGCTGACGCGGCTGCACGGTCACGCCGCGTACTGCATCAACCGCGACCTGTCCGCGCAGTCCGAGCAATCGGACCTGCCGGTGACCTTCCCGCATCACGCGATCGGCGATTTCAGCGACCTGGCGGCGCTGATGCTCGCGCTCGACGCGGTGGTGACCACCTGCACCGCGCATGTGCACCTCGCCGGCGCGCTCGGCGTGCCGGCCGTGCTGCTGCTCAGCCCGAAAGCCGACGCGCGCTGGGAAACCGGCTCGCGCACCGCTCTCTATCCGGGCGTCCGGATCGTGCGCGCCGCGCACGTCGGCCGATGGGACGACGCGGTCGACCGCGCGATGGCGTTCGTGCTCGGCGGATTCGGGAAGGATTGACCGGTATGGCGCGCGATCGGGCCGCTACACGAAAAGATGAGATCGACGCGGGCCGCGCGCATCGCGCCGCGCCGGCGCCCGCGACCGGCGTGAACAGGCGCTAGACCAGCACCCGGTCGCCGCTCTGCGCGGCGAACACACGGCCATGCCGCCGGCCCGTTCGCGCGAGCACGGCAAAGCAACGCGCCGCCGGCCGGCTGATGCCGCCGGATAACTTGACGAGGCTGTCGGACACACCACGCGCGATCGCCGAATCGTCGCCGCACGCGCCCGCGATGACACCCGCGTAATAGTGCCGCGCGGCCAGTTCGCGGCCGCCGGCATCGAGCGGCGTCATCCGCTGGATGCGGCGCGCAATGGTTTTCAGTCCGTCGAGATATGGCGCGACGTCGATCGGCACTTCGGTCGATTCGGCGCCCAGCTGCCACAGCATGTCGGCCAGCTCGGCGATCGCGACGAGTTCGCGCGCACCGGCTGCCTGCGTGCCCGTTCCGCTTCCGGCCTTCGTCCCCGCCATGCCCATGCCCCTTTGCGATTCGTCCCGGCCACGCGCCGGCCATGCCTGACACCGGCGTGCGTCATGCACGCCACCCCGCCTGCTTCCGCGCCGTCACGCGGCGGCCGGCGACCGCCATGAAAAACGGATGCCCTGCGCCCAGGCGACGCCGGCATCCACGATGATCTGCCGGTCGATCTCGCTCTCCACGCCTTCGACGACGACGTGCCGCGCACCTTCATGCGCGAACGCGATCAGCCTGCGGAACTGATAGCGGCCGATCGCGTTGCGCTTGATCATCGACAGGATCGACCGGTCGAGCTTCACGATGTCAGGATTGCCGACCACCAGGTTGTTCAACGCGCTGAAACCCACCCCGAAATCGTCGATCGCGATGCGGCATCCGGTCTGCCGGAAGCGGTTCACGAACGAACGACCCGCGACGGGATTCAGCGGCCCCGTCTCCGTGATCTCGACCACCAGCCGCGCCGCGACCGACGGCTCGCGCTCGAGCCGCCTGAAGATGGCCAGCCACGCATCGTCGACGACCGCGCTCGCCGCCGCTACATTGCAGCCGTAGACGGCAGCCGGATCGGCGCGCAGCGCGTCGATCGTCCGGCCGACCACGAGCCGGTCGAACCATCGCATCAGCCCGAGCGCCTCGAGGCGCGGCAGGAACGCGACCGGCGGCAGCGCATCGCGCTCGCCCCACCGCAATCGCGCCAGGCATTCCTGGTACAGCACACCACCCGACAGGTCGGCCCGGCACACGGGCTCTTGCGCGAACGCGAGCCGGCTCTCCACGAAACTGCGTACCGACGCGAGGTCGGGATGATCGTCGGGGGCGCCGAACACGAGATCGATTTCGTCACGATTCGCTTCCCGATTCGCCTCCTGGCGAGCTTCGACCGCATTCATCCGGCGCTCCGGCAAATGGCGAGCCGCCGATCGCGGCTCGACCTCAACAAACATGCGGAGCAAACCGATCATGGCGTGCTCCGCCGCCTACCCGGCCCATCCTGTTATGTCGATCTTTTCCGGGGAGCGTACTTTTCGCTTCGGCGCGCCGTCAAATTCGATATTTTCAACGATATTCAGTTACTGGAATACACCACGCATGCGCAACACTGATTGTGCGACAGGTCACACTAACGCAAATTACATAAACGCGATTCGGATATTGTTTATTCCAGGTACCTAAACATTCTTGTCCGAATCAATTCCTGCGTAATCTGCATGCCTCGCAAATTCGAAAATCTTCAATTAATCAGATCAATACCGGCCCGCGAGGCCGCGCCCTCGCCCGCTGCCGGACTCGCCGTGAAGGCTGGCGGCCCGGCTTGCGCGTCGCCGCAAATCGGCTGCCGCACGTCATTCGATCATCGCAGCGCTCAATTTTCCCGTTTCAAACGAATTATTAAATTTCCAACCCGAATCAAGCCACTGTTAATCGATAATATCAATTTAAATCATATGACGATTATCGATCAAACCATTTTTAACAATCTTGAATTCTTGTTAACCTATAAAATGATTTCCGACGGACTTCCCTCGGAGCCGTCAAATTCGTGCCTTCAAAAACCGTCGAACCGATCGGGTTCGGCGGTTTCTTTTTTAACGGCATTATTTCGTCAGACATTAGGGCGGGACAATCCCGATGGCGGGCCGCGGCGCAACGTGTGCGCCGCGAGAAAAATCGGGCCTTATGCGGCCGATGCGCCGACCAGGTTCGCGAGCAGGGCGTCGTATTCGGCAATGAGCGCGGGATTCGCCGACGTATAGCGGCTCAGGATGTCGCGCTGGCGCCGCGTGTACGCTTCCCAGTCGTCATCGTGCGTATGCAGCGCGCGCAACAGCGCATCGGCGCCCTGCTGCACGTCGTTGTCCGGATAGTAGTAGCCGAGTTCGGGCGCGAGGCTCGCGTTGTGCACGAGCGGATAGCCCTGCCAGCACACGTCGAAATAGAAATAGTTGAGCGGGTTCGACCATTGGTGCGACACGACGATATCGGTCAGGTCGGCCAGGAACAGCGGCGTATCGAAGCGCCCGACGAAACTCGCCTTGCCCGCGCGCACGATGTCCAGGTAGTTCATCAGCATCACGAACTCGGGGCTGTCGTGCGCGAGGCGATCGGCGTTCGTCACGTGCGTGAAGCAGATCGCATCCGGATCGCGGCGATACGCTTCGTCGATGATCAGCATCGGATACACGCAGAACTTCACGACGTCGTGGTTCGGCTCCATCACCGTCAGCCGCTTGCCCGGCTCGCTGCGCGGCCGGTATTCGCCGCGCTCCGGCAACGACTGCGCGCGCGCGCTCAGGAACATCGGGTCCCACACGAACGGCACGACGCGCCCGGGGCAGCGGCGCAGCGACTGCAGGAACGGCAGCGACGACGGCGCGATCTGCGGAATCGCCCACACCTCGTCGTAGCCGCGATTGATGAACAGCGAATCCCACAGCCGGCGGCCGAACAGAATCGATTCCATCGCGTTGACGTACTCGACGCCGCAGCAGTAACTGACGAGCTTCGCGCCGCGCGCCTTCAGGTAGGCCGTCTGCTCGCCGTCGATCTGCCCGCCGAGCTCGATCACCACGTCGAGCGCATCCTTCATCTCAGCGAATGCGCGCGTGTCGTACACGCTGCGATCCCACGGCAATGCATCGGTGAGCGGTACGTCGGTGGTGTTGACCAGCGTCACGCGGTAGCCATGCGGCGACGCCATCAGCAGCTTCGCGAGAAACAGCGCGTTCTGCTTGATGCCGTTGATCCACATGCTTTCGTCAGGGGCACGCAGTCCGATCGTGATACCGATGCGCAGGCCGTTCAGGACAGGGGATGTCATCGTCGGCGGGATGGGAAGTTGGGTGGGGATGGAATGGATGCAGTGTAGCGCGCGAAGCGCCGCCCGCGTCAAGCGGCGCACGCCGCCGGCCACCCGGCATTCTAGCGGAGTGCCCGCCGCATACTGTCAGGGATGGTCAGCGCCCGGCCAGCAAGCGCAGATCCGCGAGACGGTTGTGCGATACTCGTGCGACCCGCCGCGCCACCGGGTTGCCGGGCGGTATCGGCATCCAGGGTGGGCAGAAAACGACTTCGCAGCAACACTGCGACATCGCTACGATCAATTTTACAAACCAGCCTTGACGGGAGGTCAAAGTGGAGCAGATCGGGTATTCGTGGCCAACCTTCGATCAACTCACGCAGTATCTGGTCAAGTCGATCAACCCGGGCAAGATTCTGGATATCGGGGCCGGGGGCGGGAAATACGGGCGCCTGCTCAGGAAGGTCGTGCCGGATTGCCGTATCACGGCGCTGGAATGTGACGAGGAGACCCATCCGTTCCTGATCGAGAACGGCTACGACGACATCATTTCCGGCGTCAGCGACACGCTGTACGAACGGTCCGGCGACTCGTACGACACGATCATCCTGGGCGATGTCATCGAGCACATGCGCCACTCCCACGGTCGCGATCTACTGGAGTTTCTCAACTATCGATCGCGATACATCATCATCTCGACCCCCGAGTGCATGCCGATGAGCAGCGCATCGTACTTCGAGAGCCACAACTCCGTGTGGCGGCCCGATTCATTCATGTGGCATGACTTCTGGGCCCATCAGCAATGCGGGATCATGCACTTCTACCTGCTCAGGGGGCACCTCGACTGGAACGCACCGCGCCTCGATTCTCTCGTGAACTCCGCCAATGCGTCGAGCCTGTTCAATACGCGCGCCAGCAACGAACGCGAGGCCACCGACGAGAAATTGCTCCAGCCGGTCAACCTGACGCTCCATGATTCCCGGTACCTGGAAAAACTCGACGGCGATCAATACGCAGTTTTTCGCCCCATCTGATTTCGTGTACCCGACTGAAAAAGGCGCCGCGCGGCGCCTTTTTCGTTTCTGACATGCGCTCGTCGCGTGCCGGCGCGGAGCCGGCACGCATGGATTGCCGTCAGATCGCCGAGGTCGTCGGCGCCACGGCGGCCGGGTCGGTGATGCTGGCCTTGCCGGTTTCGACGTGCCCCGCGATGCGGCGCGTCCAGCCGGCGTTCCCGGCCACCGCGAACTGCAGGTCGTACCAGTGGCTGCTGCACGACAGATCCCAGTGCGCTTCGACGCGCTGCCCGGCCGGAACCGTCAACGTGCGCGGTGCGCCGCCGTACGCGACATCGGTCGCCGTGACCGTGAGCGTGCTGGTGCCCGCGTTGGCGATCGTCACGTACACGTCGCCGTTGGCCGTGTCGTAACACGGCGTGATTTCAGGCTTTGCGCCGGCATCCGCGGCGGCCGATCCGGCGAAGCGCCGGAAATAGCCGTTCGGCCCCCACACGCTCACCAGGTAGTTGCCGTTCGCATCGAGCGCCCACGTGTCGGTCAGCTGCTTGCCCGCTTCGACCGTGTAGCGGCGCGGCATCGCGGTGGGGTCGCCCGTATAGACCCAGAAATGCGCGCCCTGCGTGCCGGTATTCGCGAACGTCAGCGCGTAGCCTTGCGTCTGGAGCTGGCCGGTCACGTGCAATTCGTACGGCAGCGCACGCGCCGGCCGCGTGCCGGGTTCCTGTGCCGTCACGACCTGCTGCGCGGTGCTGGCCGGTGCGGTCTGCGACGACGCGCGCGAACACTGCAGGTCCGCCTGCGCGACATACGCCTGCGTGCTCGGCAGGGTCGGCAGCGTCGCATCCGATTTCGAGAAGTCGAGCGCCGACGTCAGGTCGCCGCAGATCGCGCGGCGCCACGGCGAGATGTTCGTTTCCATCACGCCGAAGCGCTTCTCGATGAATTGCAGCACCGACGTGTGATCGAAGACCTGCGAGCACACGAAGCCGCCCTTCGACCACGGCGAGACCACGAACATCGGCACGCGCGGGCCGAGGCCGTATGGCAGGTTGTCGGCCGTGTACGTACCCGTCTGCGTCGAGGTCACGACGTTGTGCCGCTCGAGCGACACGTCCACGGTGCTCATGCCGGAACCCGGCAGCGTCGGTGCCGACGGCGGCACGACGTGATCGAAGAAGCCGTCGTTCTCGTCGTACATGACGAGCAGGACGGTCTTGCTCCACACGTCCGGATTCGACGTCAGCGCATCGAGAATCGTCGACAGGTAATACGCGCCGTAAAGCGGCGTGAACTTCGGATGCTCCGAATACGCGGCGGGCGGCAGCAGCCACGATACCTGCGGCAGCGCGTTCGCCTGCACGTCGGCCTTCAGTTGCGTGATCGGGCGCGTGCTCATCCCGCGCGTCTGCAGCGACGAACCGGCCGGCGCATTCACGAAGTTGTTGAAGCACGCGAGCATGTTCGTGCCGTAGTTGCCGGTGAAGTTGTCGAACCCGGTGCCCTGCTGGTAGACCTGCCACGAGATGCCCGCTTTCTCGAGGCGCTCCGGATAAGTCGTCCAGCTGAAGGGCGGCAACTGGATCTTGTCGAACTGGTTGTCGATGTAGTCGGTGTTGTCGAGCAGCGGGCCGCCGCCCGTGCCGAGCGGGTCGACCATGCCCGTCATCAGGTACATGCGGTTCGGGTGCGTGTTGCCCGGGATCGAGCAGAAGTAGTTGTCGCACACGGTGAACGCATCCGCGAGCGCGTAATGAAACGGGATGTCGTCGCGGACGTGGTAGCCCATCGTCATGTTGGACTTCTGCACCGCCCACTGGTCGGCACGGCCGTTGTCGATCGCGCCGTGCGTCGTCGCCCACGTATGCGGCAGGCCGCCGATGCACTGCGCGTTGACGCCCGGGTTGGTCGTGTCGTAGCGGAACGGCGCGATCACGCTCGTCTTGTCCTCCTGCCGCGGCTGGAACCACACCGGCTTGCCGTTCGGCAGCGTGACCGGGAAGCGGTCGTTGTAGCCGCGCACGCCGCTCAGGTGACCGAGGTAGTGGTCGAACGAGCGGTTTTCCTGCATGAACACGACGATGTGCTGCACATCCTGGATCGTGCCCGTCACGGTATTCGGCTCGATCGCCAGCGCCTTGCGGATCGATTCGGGAAGCAGTGCGGTGGCGGCGGTCGCGCCGGCGAGGCCGGCGGAGAACTTCAGAAAATCGCGTCGCGAATGGGTGGCCATGCTGGTTGCTCTTGATTGGATTTCTGGTGGAAACGGCCGGGATCAGGAAGCGGGCGAGGAAGCAGGCGCGGTGAAACCGGGCGGGCAGTGCATCTGCGCGGTGGCGACCACGCCGCCGCCGCATGCGGCCTTCTGCTGCGCCACGGGTGCGGCGGGTGCGGTCAGGTCGTCGTTGCAGGCACCGAGGAGTGCGGTCAGCGCGATCAGGCCAACGATCGCGAAAGGCCGTAGGGCCGACTTTCGCATAACGTCTCTCCGTGGAGGTGATGACTTGACACAGGCGCGGATGCGCACCGGTCGTGTCGACGGCGAGATGCTAATTATCACGTGTTACACGATGGTGTCGTGCAAAGAGGCGCGCCGCGTGCACGCAAGGGGCGCGCATGTCGCGGCGGAGGGGATTACGAGAGGTTGACGTAATGCAATCGAAAGATTCGCATTGCTTCGTTTTTGCCGAAGCGATCGAAGCGAATCTGTCGCGGTGCCGGTCGAGCAACGCACCACGACGCCTGTCTTACGGGCCGGCAGCCGCGGCAGCCGGCCCGCATACCGCGAAACCGGCGCCGCTCAGCCTTCCGCCATCATCAGCAACTGCGCGCCATCCGAAACCTGGTCGCCGACGCCGTACAGCACTTCCGCGACGACGCCCGCGCTCGGCGCGCCGATCGTGTGCTCCATCTTCATCGCTTCCATCACGATCAGCGGCGTGCCCGCCTCGACCTTCTGGCCCGGCTCGACCAGCACCGCGATCACCTTGCCGGGCATCGGCGCGGTCAGGCGGCCGCCGCCCTGCTCCGCATCGCCCGCATGCGCGAGCAGGTTGCGCCATTCGAACGTCTCGGCCGCGCCTTGCGAGAACACGTGGAAGGTGTCGCCGTCCGCATACACGCGGCCGCTGCTGCGCACGTCGCCGAGCGTCACGTCGAAATCGAGCGGCGTGGCGCCACGCGTCCACGTGAACGGTTGCGCGGCCGCGCCGCCGGTCGCGAGGCGCGCGACCGCGCCGTCGTCCTCGTACGTGACCGTCACGTCCGCTTCGCGCTCGGCCGCATGCCAGTCGAGCGTGCGGCGATAGCCGCCGTTCAGCCGCCAGTCCGGCAGCGCGCCCCACGGCGACGAACCGTGCGCGGCCGCGCCGCGTTCGCGCGCGAGCAGCGCGGCGCACGCGAGCGCGAGCATCGCGCGCGGCGGCTCTTGCGGCGCGAACAGCGCATCGTGATTGCGCTCGATCAGGCCCGTGTCGAGATCGGCCGTCGCGAACGGCTCGCACGCGACGATCCGCTGCAGGAACGCGGCATTCGTGTGCAGGCCGACCACTTCGCATGCACGCAGCGCGCGCAGCATCAGCCCCAGCGCTTCCGCACGGTCCGCGCCGTGGACGATCAGCTTCGCGATCATCGGATCGTAGAACGGCGTGATCGCATCACCTTCGCGCACGCCGCTGTCGACGCGCACCGATGCGCCGATCGCGAACTCGACGCCAGCCGGCAGCCGCAGGTGCTTCAGCGTGCCCGTGGACGGCAGGAAGCCGCGCGCCGGGTTCTCCGCATAAAGGCGCGCCTCGAGCGCGTGACCCTGCACGCGCAGTTCGTCCTGCTGCAGCGGCAGCGGCTCGCCGGATGCGACACGCAGTTGCCATTCGACGAGATCGAGCCCGGTGACCATCTCGGTGACCGGATGCTCGACCTGCAGGCGCGTGTTCATTTCCATGAAGTAGAACGCTTCGCCCGTCATGATGAATTCGACGGTGCCCGCGCCGACATAACCGACCGCGCGCGCGGCCGCGACGGCCGCTTCGCCCATCGCCTGACGCACGTCGTCGTGCAGGCCCGGCGCCGGCGCTTCCTCGAGCACCTTCTGGTGACGGCGCTGCACCGAGCAGTCGCGGTCGAACAGGTACACGGTATTGCCGTGCGTGTCGCCGAACACCTGCACCTCGACGTGACGCGGGCGCGTCAGGTATTTCTCGATCAGCACGCGGTCGTTGCCGAAGCTGCTCGCGGCTTCGCGCTGGCACGACGCGAGCGCCGCGGGGAAATCGTCGGAGCGCTCGACCACGCGCATCCCCTTGCCGCCGCCGCCCGCGCTCGCCTTCAACAGCACCGGGTAGCCGATCGCGTCGGCTTCGCGATGCAGGTTGGCCGCGTCCTGGTCGTCGCCGTGATAACCGGGCACGAGCGGCACGGCGGCCGCGTGCATCAGCGCCTTCGCGGCGGCCTTCGAGCCCATCGCCGCGATCGCGTCGACCGGCGGCCCGATGAAGACGATGCCGGCCGCTTCGCACGCATGCGCGAAATCTTCGTTCTCCGACAGGAATCCGTAGCCGGGATGGATCGCCTGCGCGCCGGTTGCACGCGCGGCTTCGATGATGCGCTCGATGCGCAGGTAGCTGTCCGCGGCGGCCGAACCGCCGATGTGCACGGCTTCGTCGCACGCGGCCACGTGTTTCGCGTTCGCGTCCGCGTCGGAATAGACGGCGACGCTCGCGATCCCGAGACGTTTGCACGTCGCGGCGACGCGGCACGCGATTTCGCCGCGGTTGGCGATCAGAATCTTGTCGAACATGGCTTCGGTGTCGTCCGGAAAGTTAGGGGCACGCCGTCATTCACGCCACGCAGGCGTGCGTTTCTCGAGAAAGGACGCAATCCCTTCGCGCGCTTCCGCGCCGGCCCGGGTTCGCGCGATCCAGTCGGCGGTCTGCTCGATCAGCGTCGCGTCGAGCGCGCGGCCGGCCACGTCGGCAACGAGCCGCTTGCACGCGCGCACCGCGTCGGGGCCGTTCGCGACGAGCGTCGCGGCCAGCTTCGCGACGGTTTCGTCGAGCGCATCGGCCGGCACCGCTTCGTGAATGAAGCCGAGCGACGCCGCGCGCGTGCTGTCGAACACCTCGGCCGTCGTGAAGTAACGGCGCGCCGCGCGCTCGCCCATCGCGCGCACCACGTAAGGCGCGATCGTCGCGGGGATCAGCCCGAGCCGCGCTTCCGACAGGCAGAACTTCACGCCGTCGGCGGCAATCGCGATATCGGCCGCGGCCACCAGGCCCACGCCGCCCGCGTAGGCATCGCCATGCACGCGGGCGATCACCGGCTTGCCGCAGCGATGGATCGCCTCGAGCATGCGCGCGAGCTTGCGCGCATCGGCGCGGTTCTCGTCGTCCGAGTAACCGGCCATCTTCTTCATCCAGTTCAGGTCCGCGCCCGCGCAGAACGCGGCGCCTTCCGCGGCGAGCACGATCGCGCGCACGCCTTCGTGCGCGTCGAGCCATTCGAACGCGGTGGTCAGCTCGGCGATCGTCGTCTCGTTGAACGCGTTGCGCACATCGGGGCGCGCGAGCGTGACGGTCGCCACGCGGCCGGCTTCGCTTACCTTGATCGTTTCGTATCGCATCGGTCAGCCCTCCCGGCCGTTACATGCGGAACACGCCGAAGCGCGTGTCTTCGATCGGCGCGTTCATCGACGCGGCAAGGCCGAGCCCGAGCACGTCGCGCGTCTGCGCCGGGTCGATCACGCCGTCGTCCCACAGCCGCGCGCTCGCGTAATACGGATGGCCCTGGCGCTCGTACTGGTCGCGGATCGGCTGCTTGAACGCGTCCTCTTCCTCGGCGGACCACGAACCGCCTTTCGCCTCGATGCCGTCGCGGCGCACCGTCGCGAGCACCGACGCGGCCTGCTCGCCGCCCATCACCGAGATCCGCGCGTTCGGCCACATCCACAGGAAGCGCGGGCCGAACGCGCGGCCGCACATCCCGTAGTTGCCGGCGCCGAACGAGCCGCCGATGATCACCGTGAACTTCGGCACCTTCGCGTTCGACACGGCCGTCACCATCTTCGCGCCGTGCCGCGCGATGCCTTCGTTCTCGTACTTGCGGCCGACCATGAAGCCCGTGATGTTCTGCAGGAACACGAGCGGGATCTTGCGCTGGCAGCACAGCTCGATGAAATGCGCGCCCTTCACCGCCGATTCGGAGAACAGGATGCCGTTGTTCGCGACGATCCCGACCGGGTGGCCCCAGATGTGCGCGAAACCCGTGACGAGCGTCGTGCCGTAGCGCGCCTTGAATTCGTCGAACTCCGAATCGTCGACGATACGCGCGATCACCTCGCGCACGTCGAACGGCTTGCGCGTATCGACCGGAATCACGCCGTACAGGCTCGTCGCGTCGTAGCGCGGCGGCTTCGGCTCGCGCAGCGCGACCGGCGGCGCGATCTTCGGCGCGAGGTGACTGACGATGTTGCGCGCGATCGACAGCGCATGCGCGTCGTTCTGCGCGAGATGGTCGGCCACGCCCGACAGGCGCGTATGCACGTCGCCGCCGCCGAGATCCTCGGCGCTCACTTCCTCGCCGGTCGCGGCCTTCACGAGCGGCGGGCCGCCCAGGAAAATCGTGCCCTGCTCCTTCACGATGATCGACTCGTCGCTCATCGCCGGCACGTACGCGCCGCCCGCCGTGCACGAGCCCATCACGACGGCGATCTGCGCGATCCCCGCGGCCGACATCGTCGCCTGGTTGAAGAAGATGCGGCCGAAGTGGTCGCGGTCGGGAAACACGTCGTCCTGGTTCGGCAGGTTCGCGCCGCCCGAATCGACGAGGTACACGCACGGCAGCCGGTTTTCCGCGGCGATCTCCTGCGCGCGCACGTGCTTCTTCACGGTGACCGGGTAATAGGTGCCGCCCTTGACCGTCGCGTCGTTGCACACGATCACGCATTCGCGGCCGGCGATGCGGCCGATCCCGGTGATGACGCCCGCGCCCGGTGCGTCGTCGTTGTACATGCCGTTCGCCGCGAGCTGCGAGAACTCGAGGAACGGCGCACCCGGATCGAGCAGTTGCGCGATGCGGTCGCGCGGCAGCAGCTTGCCGCGCGCCAGGTGCTTGTCGCGCGCGGCCTGGCCGCCGCCCTGCGCGAGCTGTTCGATCTTCGCGCGCAGATCGGCGACGACCGCCTCGAGGGCGGCGGCATTCGCGCGATAGTCTTCCGAGCGCGGGTTCAGTTTCGATTCGATGATCGGCATCGACGGGGCTCCGTTCGCGTGACGTGGGGCGTTACATCGTTTCCGCGAACAGCTCGCGGCCGATCAGCATCCGGCGGATCTCGCTCGTGCCGGCGCCGATCTCGTACAGCTTCGCATCGCGCCACAGGCGGCCGACCGGGTATTCGTTGATGTAGCCGTTGCCGCCGAGGATCTGGATCGCCTCGCCGGCCATCCACGTCGCCTTCTCGGCCGTATAGAGGATCACGCCCGCGCAGTCCTTGCGCACCTGGCGGATGTGGTCGCTGCCGGCCGAATCGAGGTGGCGGCCGACCGCGTACAGATACGCGCGGCATGCCTGGAACGTGGTGTACATGTCGGCGACCTTGCCCTGGATCAGCTGGAATTCGCCGATCGCCTGGCCGAACTGCTTGCGGTCGTGGATGTACGGCACGACCGCGTCGAGACACGCGGCCATGATGCCCGTCGGGCCGCCCGACAGCACGGCGCGCTCGTAGTCGAGGCCGCTCATCAGCACCTTCACGCCGCCGTTGAGCTGGCCGAGGATGTTTTCCTCCGGCACTTCGACGTCCTGGAACACCAGCTCGCCCGTGTGCGAGCCGCGCATGCCGAGCTTGTCGAGCTTCTGCGCGACCGAGAAGCCCTTCATCCCCTTCTCGACGATGAACGCGGTGATGCCGCGCGGGCCGGCTTCGAGGTCGGTCTTCGCGTAGACCACCAGCGTGTCGCAATCGGGCCCGTTGGTGATCCACATCTTCGTGCCGTTCAGCACGTAGCGATCGCCGCGCTTGTCGGCGCGCAGCTTCATGCTGACGACGTCCGAGCCGGCATTCGGCTCGCTCATCGCGAGTGCGCCGATGTGTTCGCCCGAAACGAGCTTCGGCAGGTATTTCTGCTTTTGAGCCTCGGTGCCGTTGCGGTGGATCTGGTTCACGCACAGGTTCGAGTGCGCGCCGTACGACAGGCCGATCGACGCCGAGGCGCGCGAGATCTCCTCCATCGCGACCATGTGCGCGGTATAGCCCATGTTCGCGCCGCCGTACTCCTCGGCCACCGTCATGCCGAGCACGCCGAGGTCGCCGAACTTCTTCCACAGATCCATCGGAAACTGGTCGGTGCGGTCGACCTCCGCCGCGCGCGGCGTGATTTCCTTCGCCGCGAACGTCGCGACGGCGTCGCGCAGCATCTCGATGTCTTCACCGAGCATGAATTGCACACCGGGCAGGTTGATCATGTCTCCTCCGTCTCCAGAAAGTGTGTGGCATCCACCGATTTCTGAGTTTCGCTCAAATCGAATGAATGCACCGATTCATTGACCAATACAGCGTAAATTTTGCACAGTTTCGCGCCTCGTCGGGTTCGTCGTCAATAGTTTTTTGAGTGACACTCAGATATCATGCCGAGATGACAGCCGCTACCGCCGACACCATGACCGCCACCGTCAAAGCCGATCGCGCCGACACGTCGCGCGCGCCCGCCGGGCGCAAATCCCAGCAACGCGTGCAGGACATCCTGCGCGCCGGCCGGGAAGTGTTCGCCGAAAAGGGTTACGAGCATGCGACGGCCGCCGAGATCGCGCAGCGCGTCGGCGTATCGGAGGCGACGGTGTTCAGCTACTTCCGCGGCAAGCGCGAGCTGTGCGCGCGCGTCATCGCGGATTGGTACGACGAAAACATTGCCGCGTTCGAGCAGGGGATGCCGCAGGAAGCGTCGGTGCGGCAGCAGTTCGCGTTCATCGTGCGCACCCACCTGCGGCTAATGCTGGTGAACGGCACGGGCCTGTGCGCGCTGGTGCTGTCGGAAGGCCGCGCGAAGCAGCATGCGCTGAGCGACGAGCTCACCGCGCTGCAGCGCCGCTACACCGCGCCGCTGATGGACGTGCTCGCGCGCGGCCAGGCGGCCGGGCAAGTGCGTACCGACCTGCCGCTGAGCCTGCTGCGCTCGATGGTGTTCGGGCCGATCGAGCACGTGCTGTGGGATGCGATCCTCGGGCACCGCAAGCTCGACACGGAAACGACGGCCACGCAGCTCGTCGACATGCTGTGGGCCGCCGTGCAGCCGCCGGCGCCGGAGCAGGCGGCGCTCGTGCGGTTCAGGAATGAAGTGGCGGAAGCCGTGCGGCGGCTGGAAGGGGAAGCGTCACGCCCGTGACGCAGGGGTGCGGCCCGACGCACGTCGCATCGTGCGCCGCGCGTAACCGACCGCTAGGAATCCTCGCCGACACGCAGCGGCGCGCGGCTCTGCTCGTTGTTCAAATGGACGAACTTGCGCAACAGGCGTACGAGCTCCTGCGAATCTTCCTCGCCCATCCCGTCGAACAGGCCGGCACGCAGCTCCTGCACTGACGGAATCAGGCGCGTGAGCAGTTCGACGCCCGTCGGTGTCAGCAGCAGGCGCCGCTGACGCCGCGGCAGCACTTCGCGAACGATCAATCCTTTCGCTTCGAGCCGGACCGCGAGGTCGGCCGTGGTCGACGTGTCGAGCGCCACCCGCTGCGCCAGCGTCACCTGATCGAGCCCCGGACACTCGTAGAGCATCCGCAGGACGGCGTACTGCACCGGCGTCACGTCCCGGCCCAGCTTCTCGTAGAACATCGCGACGGCAATCTGGTGCGCGCGCCGGATCAGGTGCCCCGGCTCGTCGTACAGGTCGAGCGGGAAAGCCGGCGCGTCGGCGGGATTCGTTTTTTCCATGAATGAGTCGATGACATAGGCGGCGCGCGCCGGTTGCGCGCGCCGACGGCATGGCGCTGCCTCGCGCCATTTCCCGGGAAAACCAGTATACCGCTCGCCTTGCCCCGGCCAATCTCAATGCGTACACTGAATCTCATTCAGTACACGGAATGAAGAACTGCCGCATGTCAGCGGCACCGCCCCGAAGGAGACGACGAACGTGTTTCTCAAGAACGCTTGGTATGTGGCGTGCACGCCCGATGAAATCGACGGCAAGCCGCTGGGCCGCAAGATCTGCAACGAGTCGATGGTGTTTTACCGCGCGGCGGACGGCCGGGTCGCCGCGCTCGAGGACTTCTGCCCGCACCGCGGCGCCCCGCTGTCGCTGGGATTCGTGCGCGACGGTGTGCTCGTGTGCGGTTATCACGGGCTGGAAATGGGCTGCGACGGCAAGGCGTCCGGCATGCCGGGCCAGCGCGTCGGCGGCTTCCCGCCGATTCGCAGCTTCCCGGTGATCGAGCGCTACGGATTCGTCTGGGTCTGGCCGGGCAATGCGTCGGAAGCCGATCCCGCCAGACTGCCCGCGCTGGCCTGGGCCGAAGACCCGGCCTGGGCGCACGGCGGCGGCCTCTATCACATCCGTTGCGATTACCGGCTGATGATCGACAACCTGATGGACCTCACGCACGAAACCTACGTGCATGCGTCGAGCATCGGCCAGAAGGAAATCGACGAAGCGCCGCCGAAGACCACCAGTCATGGAGACGAAGTCGTCACGAGCCGCTTCATGGAGAACGTGATGCCGCCGCCGTTCTGGCGGATGGCGCTGCGCGGCAACGGGCTCGCCGACGACGTGCCGGTCGACCGCTGGCAGATCTGCCGCTTCACGCCGCCGAGCCACGTGATGATCGAAGTGGGCGTCGCCCATGCGGGCCACGGCGGCTACGACGCGCCGGCCGAGTTGAAGGCGTCGTCGATCGTGGTCGACTTCATCACGCCCGAGACGGACACGTCGATCTGGTATTTCTGGGGCATGGCGCGCAACTTCCGGCCCGACGATCACGCGCTGACCGCCGAGATCCGCGAAGGCCAGGGCAAGATCTTCGCCGAGGATCTCGAGATGCTCGAACGCCAGCAGCTCAACCTCGAGCAGTGGCCGGACCGCAAGCTGCTCAAACTCAACATCGACGCCGGCGGCGTGCTGTCGCGCAAGGTGATCGACCGGCTGCTCGCCGAAGAAAACGCGGCGAGCCCGCAGCGGCCCGTGATTCCGGTCGCGCAGGTCAAGGAGGCGTCATGAGCGCCGCGACATTGACGGTCCGGCTGGCCCGCAAGTGGCAGGAAGCGCGCGACATCTGCGGTTTCGAATTCGTCAGCGACGACGGTTCGCCGCTGCCGGGCTTTGAAGCCGGCGCCCACATCGACGTGCATTTGCCGGGCGGGCTCGTGCGCCAGTACTCGCTGTGCAATCACCCGGAACACGCCGATCGCTATCAGATCGCCGTGCTGCGCGATGCCGACGGCCGCGGCGGGTCGCGCGCGATCCACGACGAAGTCCAGCAAGGCGATACCGTGCGGATCGGCATGCCGCGCAACCAGTTTCCGCTCGCCCCCGACGCTCCGCACCACCTGCTGCTCGCGGGCGGGATCGGCGTCACGCCGATCCTCAGCATGGCGGAACGACTGTTCTCGTCCGGCATGCCGTTCGACATGCACTACTGCGCGCGCTCGACCGATCGCATGGCCTTCGTCGAGCGAATCAACGCGGCCGGGTTTCACGATCGCGCCCGCCTCCACGTCGACGACGGCGCCCCCGGGCAACGCTTCGATCTCGCCGCCGTGCTCGCCGCCGCGCCCGCAGGCACGCACCTGTACGTATGCGGCCCGCGCGGCTTCATGGACGCAGTGCTGAACGCCGCGCGCGAGCGCAACTGGGCCGAAGCGCGGCTGCACTACGAGTTCTTCGGCGGCGCGGTTGCGTCGTCCGGCGCGGACCGTGCGTTCCAGGTTCGGATCGCGAGCAGCGGCATGGTGATCGACGTGCCGGCCGAATGCACGGTCATCGCGGCGCTGGCGGCGAACGGCGTCGACGTGCTGACGTCGTGCGAACAAGGCGTATGCGGCACCTGCGCGACGCGTGTGCTCGAAGGCGAGCCCGATCATCGCGACGCGTATCTGACCGACGACGAAAAGGCAGCCGGCGATCAGTTCATGCCGTGCTGCTCGCGATCGCGAAGCGACCTGCTGGTCCTTGATCTGTAGATCCGCAAATCTGTAGACGGACCGCCCGACTCGCGGCGGCCAATCACAATACTGGAGACGATCAATGGAGCAACATGCCCCGGCACCGCTCAGTACTACTCAGTTCCCGGCCGACCGATGGTGGGTCGCCGCGCTGTCATCCGAACTGACGGACAAACCCGTCGCCCGCACGCTCCTCGGCCGCCCGGTCGTCCTGTTCCGGTTGCCGTCCGGGGAAGTCGGCGCGCTGGAGGATCGCTGCTGCCACAAGTCGCTGCCGTTGTCGTGCGGCTCGCTCGAATCGCGCGGCCTGCGCTGCGGCTATCACGGCCTGCTGTTCGACCGCAGCGGCACGTGCGTGGAGATTCCCGGCCAGGACCGGATTCCGGCGAAGGCGTGCGTGTCGTCGTATCCGGTACGGGAACAGGACGCCATCGTGTGGATCTGGATCGGCGCCGACGCGCACGCTCGACCGACGAGCGCGCCGCCACGCTATGCGTTCCATGCCGATCCGCAATACCGGTTCGGCGGCGGCCACTACCACTACGACGCACCGTATCAACTGATTCACGACAACCTGATGGACCTGAGCCACCTCGGTTATGTCCATCTGAAAACGATCGGCGGCAACGCGGCACTGCACATGGGTGCGGAAACCCGCGTCAGCAGCGACGGCGATACCGTGACGCTGGTTCGCCGGATGCCGGATTCCGACCCGCCGCCAACCTATACCGCTGCGTGGCCGTTCGCGGGCCGCGTCGATCGCTGGCAGGAAATCGAATTCCACGTATCGCACATCCGGATCTGGACCGGCGCGATGGACGCCGGCACCGGCGACCTGCACGATCCGGCACGCGGCGGCTTTCACATGCGCGGCTTCCACGGCATCACGCCCGAGACGGAAACGACGACGCACTACTTCTGGACCGTCGCGACCAATCCGCAACACGACATCGAGCGCGTCGCGCAAACGGTCATCGAGCAATCCGCGGCGACGTTCGACGAGGACAAGACCGTGATCGAAGCGCAATACCGGAACCAGCTGCGGTTTCCGGGCGGCCGCCAGATCGACATTCACGTCGACGCGGGCCCCAATCGCGCGCGGCGCGTGATCGAGCGGCTGCTGCTCGAACCCGCTTGAGCATCGCGCCGCCCCGCCGACAACACCCGCCGGTCGCGACGGGCGCTCTGCAGGGTGTCCCGTCGGCCCGTTCAATCGCTTTCGCCCCATTCGCCATCACCGGCCTCGATTTCATCCCATTTAATTAGTCATACTATTTACAAGGATCTTTGACGTGAGCGCAAACATCCGCAATACGATCGACGAATCCCCGATGAGCACGTTCCAGGCGATGGCGGTCACCGCCTGCGTCGTGCTGAACATGCTCGACGGCTTCGACGTGCTGGCCATCGCGTTCGCCGCGCCGCACCTGGCGGCCGAGTGGAGACTGAGCGGCAAGGAAATCGGCCTGCTGCTGAGCGCCGGGCTGGCCGGCATGGGCATCGGCTCGGTGCTGATCGCGCCGCTCGCCGACCGCGTCGGCCGCCGCCGCATCATCCTGCTCTGCCTCGCGGTGATCTCGACCGGGATGCTCGCCTGCGCGGCCACGCACAGCACGATTCAACTCGCCGTCACGCGTGCGTACACGGGGCTCGGCATCGGCGGCATGCTGGCGAGCCTGACCGTCATCAGCGGCGAATACGCATCGAACAAATGGCGCAGCGCCGCGATCGGCATGCAGTCGACCGGCTACGCGATCGGCGCGACCGGCGGCGGCGTCATCGCCGGCTACCTGCTGTCGACGTGGGGATGGCGCAGCGTGTTCGCGTTCGGCGGCATCCTGACCTTGCTGTCGATCCCGATGGTGCTCGCATTGCTGCCGGAATCGCTCGACTTCCTGCTGGCAAGGCGTCCGGACAACGCGCTGCTGAAAATCAACCGCATCCTCGCGAGAATGAAGCGCGCGCCGATCGACATGCTGCCGGCGGCGACTGCCTCCATCGACTCGGCGAACGCCGCGTCGAGCTGGACGGCCGTGCTGCGCGCGCCGCTGACGCGCCGCACGATCGCACTGTGGATCGCATTCTTTCTCGTGATGGGCAGCTTCTACTTCGTCGTGAGCTGGACACCGAAGCTGCTGGTTCAAGCCGGTTTGTCGGCATCGCAGGGGGTCACCGGTGGCGTGCTGCTCAATCTCGGCGGCATTGCGGGCGCATCGCTCTTCAGCCTGCTGTCGACGCGGTTCGGCCTCCGCAACCTGCTCGGCGCGACGCTGCTGCTCGGCGGCGTATTGATGGTCGTGTTCGGCGCGAACACCGGCTCGCTCGGGATCGGGATGACGGTCGCGGTATTCCTCGGCGCCGTGATCAATGCGTGCGTGGCCGGCATGTATGCGCTGTCGCCGACGCCGTATCCAGCCGAAATCCGCACGACCGGCATCGGCCTCGCGGTCGGCATCGGTCGCCTCGGCGCGATCCTGTCGCCGATGACGGTCGGTGCGCTGCTGGACGACGGCTGGTCCGTGTCCCATCTGTATCTCGCGTTCCTCGTGCCGATGATCGGCGCGGCGATCGCCGTCGCCGTGGTGGGTACGCGCGCCGCGGCACCGCGCAGGCAACGCGACCCGGCGATGTCGTAACGCACGACGCACGCAGCCTTGCCGATACCCGTCGGCATCCCGGATCGGCTCGGGTCATAAAAATATCGATAAGCATATCTACATACTGTTTGGAGACAGCCATGAAAACGAAACTGGGCGCCGCACTCGCGACGGCGATGGCACTGACGCTGGCCGGACCGGCCTGCGCGCAAAGCAGCATCACGCTGTACGGGATCATCGATACCGGCGTGTCCTACTACAACAACGCCGCACATGGCGGATCGTTCACGGGTATGCCGACACTGACCGGCGAAGTGCCGTCACGCTGGGGGCTGAGGGGCACGGAGGATCTCGGCGGCGGCTATCAGGCTTTCTTCGTGCTCGAGAACGGCTTCCAGCCCGGCACGGGCGCACTGAACTACGGCGGGCGCCTGTTCGGGCGACAGGCGAACGTCGGCGTGAACAGTCCGTTCGGCGCGCTGACCCTCGGCCGCCAGATGAACATGTCGATGATCGTGCTGACCAATGCGGATGTGATCGGTCCGTCGATTCACTCGATGGCGGATTTCGATTCCTATCTGCCGAACGCGCGCAGCGACAATGCGATCGGCTACAAGGGCACGTTCCACGGTGTGACGCTCGGCGCCACCTACAGCTTCGGCCGCGACGCGGCCGGGCCGGCAGGGCCGTCGGCGACGGGCTGTGCCGGACAGGTGCCCGGCGACTTCGTCGCTTGCCGCCAATACACGGCGATGCTCGCGTATGACGCGAGCAATTTCGGGCTCGCCGCGTCGCACGACGTGATGCGCGGCGGCGGCGGTGCGCTCGCGCCGCTGAACAATCCGGCATACACCGACACGCGCGACATCGTCGCCGGCTACGTGAAGATCGGCCCCGCGAAACTGGGCGCCGGGTGGATTCGCCGCAACCTCGCGGCGGCCGAGCACCTGCAGGCCGATATCGTGTTCGCCGGCGGCACGTACTACGCGACGCCCTACCTCGCGCTCGACCTTCAGGGCGTCCGCTACCTGCAACGCCGGGAAAACAGCGAAGGCGGCACGAACGCGACACTGCTCGTCGGCCGCGCGAACTATTTCCTGTCGAAGCGGACGACCGTCTATACGTCGGTGGGCTACATGTTCAACAGCACGCTGGCCGCGAACGCGGTCGCCGCGGGCGGGACGGTCGGCACCGGGATGAACCAGCTCGGCGTGATGGCCGGCATCCAGCAGAAGTTCTGAACGCCGGACGCCCGTGCGCCGGTCAGTTGGCGAGACGGCAGTGGGCCAGCTTCAGGCCCGGCAACACGGGCGCATCGATATAGCCTTCGTTCACGCAGCTGAAGCGGAAAGCCGCCGACGTGACGAACGGCTTGATTTCGCCGCCGGGGAATTTCGGCTTCAGCGCATCCTGGTCGGCCACGTCGAAATGCGTATCGAACTGCTCGCCGTCGGCCGTCAGCGCGCCGAAGTAAGTGCCGCCCGGATCGCTGCCCATCCGGATCACGGCGCCGACGAACGTGAGGCGCTTGCCGTCGTACTTCGCCTTCGCCGCGGCCACGTCCTGCGTGTAGGCCTCGATCACGGCGCCGTAGTGCGCGTCGATCGCGGGGTCGGCATCGGAAGCCGCGCAAGCAGCCTGGTGAATGCCTGCCAGCAGCGCGCAGGCCGCAAGCGCGGCCGCCGCGAACGGCGCGGAAATCTTCTTCATGGGTGGTCTCCCGTCTAGCGTGGTGGTTGAAGTGATTGAAGCCCGGCGCAACGCCGGATGAACTCGCTTCCGTTGCTTTAATCGTTCGAATGGCGGATGACGGCTGCGATCACTTCATCGCCCGCGTGGTCGTGCGCGGTGCGTGACGTCGCGCGGAACGCGACGTGACAGGAAGATGACATGGTGCGGCCCCCGGTTCTCTCGTTGAATTTCACTGCGTCTGATTTTGGCCGCTACGGTAGCAGACGGCCGCCAGCCCGGCAACCGACACCCGAGCGCCGGCAATCATGTCACTACAATTGCAAATGATTCTCATTACATATATCATGCACGCCTTGGCCGTAACGAAACGCCGCGGCCCGCGACACGATCCTTAGCACTCCCTCCTGTATCGATTCATGCCATCCCGTCGAACGCCCCGCCGCGTCCGGACCCCGTGTCCGTGGCGCTCGAGCCTGCCTGCCCTGATTACCCTTTGCGTCGCAAGCGGCGCGCATGCGGCCAACGCCGAAGCCGGTGCAACCGCATCGGCACCCGCGACGCCGGCCGGGAAAGAACTCCCCGCCATCAACGTCAACGCATCGTCGACCGTCGACCCGACCATCGGCTACCAGCCGCGCACCAGCAGCATCGCGGGCGGCAGCGACCGTCCGTTGAAGGAGATTCCGCAATCGGTTGCGGTGGTCAGCAGCAGCGTGATGCAGGACCAGCAGGCGCGTTCGCTCGACGACGTGCTCGGCAACATCAGCGGCGTGACCCAAACCAACACGCTCGGCGGCACGCGCGACGCGTTCATCAAGCGCGGCTTCGGGTCGAACAACGACGGCTCCGTGCTGGTCGACGGCGTGCGCACGCCGGTGCTGCACAGCTATCTCGCGACGATCGACCGCGTCGAGGTGCTGAAGGGCCCGGCTTCGCTGCTGTACGGGATGCAGGATCCGGGCGGCGTGATCAATCTCGTCACGCGCAAGCCGGAAGACACGTTCGGCGGCTCGATCTCCGCATCGCACACGAACCACGGCGGCAGCAACGCGCAGTTCGATCTCACGGGGCCGCTCGGCAAGCCGGGCCAGGTCGCGGGCGGCACGCTCGCGTTCCGGCTGACCGGCGAATACGACACGAGCCGCTACTGGCGCAGCTTCGGCCGCGAACGCAACGCGTTGATCGCACCCGCGCTGTCGTGGCACGACGCGAACACGTCGATCGACGTCAGCTATCAGTACGTCGACTACACGATGCCGTTCGATCGCGGCACCGTGCTCGTGAACGGCCAGCTCGACGATGCGTTGCGCTATCGCCGCTACGAGGAAGCATGGTCGCAAAGCAGCGGCATCCAGGAAACGCTGCGGACGCGCATCGAGCACCGCTTCTCCGACGCATGGCGCGTGCGCGCGACCTACGGCTGGGGCCGCGACCGCTACGACCAAACCATCACCCGCGGCAACTCGTTCAACAGCAAGACGGGCGCAATGACACGCTCGTCCGACGCGAACCTCGGACGCAACGACTCCGACCAGATCGCGACGCTCGGCCTGCTCGGCAACGTGACGCTCGCCGGGATGAACCACGCGATCTACATCGGCGGCGAATACGAACGGCAGCGCAGCTTCCGCGGCGACACGATCCGCGGCAAGGCGACGACGGGCTTCAATCTCTACGATCCCGTGTACGGCCTGCTCGCGGCGGGCGGCACGCCCAACGCGAAGCAAAGCGATTCGCGCTCGGTCGTGCGTGCGTATTCGACGATCGTGCAGGACTCGGTGAAGATCACCGACCGCCTCACCGCGGTAGGCGGGCTGCGCTGGGAAAACTGGCAGCAGGAATCGGGGATGGGCCGGCCGTTCGTGTTCGCCGACCGCTCGCGCGGCAGCGTCTGGCTGCCGCAGTTCGGGCTCGCATACGCGCTCACGCCGGCGCTGACCGCCTACGCGAACGTGAGCCGGTCGTTCAAGCCGAACGTCGCATCGAACGTCGCCGCGCCGCTCGCGCCGGAATACGGCCGCGTGCTCGAGGCCGGGCTGAAGTTCAGCCTGAAGCCCGCGATCACCGGCACGCTCGCGGTCTACCAGATCGACAAGCGCAACGTGGCGGTCACGGTCGGCGACATCACGTCGACGATCGGCACCGCGCGCTCGCGCGGGATCGAGCTCGACGTCGCCGGGCAGATCACGCGCCACCTGAGCTTGATCGGCAGCTATGCGTATACGAACGCGACCGATCGCGACAGCAACACCCCGCTCACGAACGTCGCGCGCCATATCGGGAGCCTGTTCGCCGTGTACGACACGGCCATCGCGAATCTGCCCGGCCGCTGGCGCTTCGGCGGCGGCGCGCGTCTCGTCGGCGCACGCTCCGGCGACACGGCGAACAGCTTCACGCTGCCCGGTTATGTGACCGTCGATGCCTTCGCAGCCTACGAAACGACGATCGGCAAGTTCCCGACACGCTTCCAGCTCAACGTGAAGAACCTGCTCGACAAGACCTACTACCCGTCGAGCAACAACAACCTGATCGTCGCGGTCGGCGAGCCGCGGCTCGTCACGCTGACGACGACGGTGTCGTTCTGATGGCCTGACGTTCCGATCGCCCGATGCGTGCATGGGCCGGCCCAAACGCGGCGGCCCTTGCACCACGGCCGCATTCGCAGCCGCTCACGACACGTAGCGACTCACCCCTTGCCCCAGTGCGACATCCTTGCCGCTTCGCAAGCGGTCACCGCGAATCCGCGCGCGTGGCGCCGGACAACCACCAACGACGCGGCGACGGAACATCGTCCGATCCGCCGGCGAAGCAGGAACGACAGCGAATCACCCCGTTGCTTGCCGCCCACACCAGCGCCGGATTCCGCTTGACTGCCGTCCCGCGCGGCACCCGACGCCACCATTTACACGCCTCCCCGGCACTCGCTTCACCGCCCGCAAAAATGCATCCGAGCGATGCATTTCCGCCCGCTCCCGAACCGCATCGCGCGCCGTATGATCGCCCCGGCTTTTCCCCACGGCGGCCCGATGCGCGTCTACCTCTCCATTCGCTCACGCGCTCCGCTCCAACCACCTGCGAACATGTCCAACCTCTCACTCATCCTCGTCGTCTCCATGCTCAGCGCCTTCGGCCTGATCGCGTCCGACGTCTACCTGCCCGCGATGCCGTCGATGGCCCACGAGTTTTCGATCGGCGCATGGCAGATGCCGCAGACGGTATCGGCTTACCTGATCGCGCTCGCCTGCGCGCAGCTGGCCTACGGCCCCCTCTCCGATCGATGGGGACGCAAACCCGTGCTGACGGCCGGCATCGTCCTGTACATCCTTGGCTCGATCGGCTGCGCAAGCGCCGGCGGCTTCGCGAGCTTTCTCGGATGGCGCGTGCTCGAAGCGCTCGGCGCGGCGTCCGGCCTCGTCATCGGTCGCGCGATCATCGCCGACACCTGCGACAAGAACGCATCCGCGAAGATCTACAGCATCGTGTATCCGCTCGTGTCGCTGTCTCCTGCAATCGCCCCCGCAATCGGCGGATATCTGGCTGCGGCGTTCGGGTGGCGAAGCGATTTCATTTTCGTCGCCGCATTCGGCGTCGTCGCACTCGCGCTCGTTCAGTTGCTCCTGAAGGAAACCCGGCCGCCCGTCGCGCCGGGCCAACATCGCGCCGCACCGCTGGCCGGCTTCACCGGCGTACTCGCGGACCGGGCCTTCATCCGCTACACGCTCGTCGTCTGTGCGATCTATTGCGCGTGGTTCGTCTACCTGACGCAGTCGCCGTTCATCTTCTCCGGCCTCGGTCTTTCGGAACGGCAAAGCGGCTGGCTCTATCTGCCGCTGACCGCCGGCATCGTTTCCGCCAACCTGGTTGCGCGCCGCATGCTCGACCGGATGTCCTACGACTCGATCGTCGTGGCCGGCGTGGGCTGCTTCGTTGCCGGCGGCACGGCGTTCGCCCTGTGCGAATCGTGGCACGTCAAAGGGGTCGTCGCGATCGTGATGCCGATGGTGCTCGTCAGCCTGTCGAATGGATCGTCGCTGTCGCTCGCGGTCTCGGGCGCCATCGCGAGCGAACACGGGCGCGCGGCGACGGCGTCGGGGCTGGTCGGCTTCTTCCAGATCGGCAGTGCGTCGCTCGCCGCCACCGTGTCCGGCGGCCTGCTCGGCACCGGAAGCCACGTGCTGGCGGCGGCCATCCCGTTCTTCGCGATCGTCGCGGCCATCGCGATCGTGCCGCGCTGGTGTGCCGCGCGGCGCACGCGCTCGATGCGCGACACGCTCCCCCGTTGAGCCCGTGACCCTGCGCGGGCGAGGCCCCGGCCGCTATCGATAACGGTCGAACGTAGCCGCGATCTCTGCGGTGACCGCCCGAACGCGCGCCGTCCGGTTCAGGTCGGTATGCGATACGAGCCAGACCTGATATGGCACGGCTCGCGTCCGGTCGGGCCAGATTCGCACGAGCGAATCGTCGTCTTGCGCCATATACGCGGGGAGTTCGCCGATGCCGATACCCGACCGGATCGACGCCGCCAGCATCAGGCTCGAACTCACCTGCGCCACGATGCGCCCGCGTTCCATCGACTCGCCGCACAGCGCGTGCCCCTGGTTCGACGTCGTGCCGGGCTGGTAGACGACCAGGTCATGCCCTTCGAACGCGGCTCCGATCGCGGGCTCGCCATGCGCATCCAGATACTCGCGGCTCGCGAACAGCCCGACCTCCCATTCGGCGAGCTTCCGGCGCACGAGGTCGGGATTTTCCGGCATCACGGTGCGAATCGCGAGATCCGCATCGCGTCGCGTCAGGTTGAGCACCTGCACGGACGTCGTCAGGATCACGTGTATCGCCGGACATTTCCGGCGCAGCTCCCGTATCGCGGGAACGACGAAATCCATCGCGAGGGAATCGGTCGTCGTCACCCGGACCTCGCCTTCGAGGCGATCGTCCGAGCCCTGGACGCGGCGCTCGAATTCGCACGCCGCCTGTTCCATTGCTTCCGCGGCCTGCAGCGAACGCTCGCCGACCTGCGTCACGACATAAACGGACGATGTCTTGAGAAACAGCTTCGCACCGAGCGCCTTCTCGAGTGCGGTCAACCGTCGCCCCACGGTGGCCTGGTCGACATCGAGAACGGCCGCGGCCTCGCGCAGCGTTCCGGTGCGATGAACGGCCAGAAAAACGCGGGCATCGTCCCAATTCATGAGTAACGTTCTCTCTCTCGGTAAGGCATGTGTGCATTCGCAGAAGGCGATTATACAAGTCGATCCTGTTCAGCCCGTTCCAGATAATCAGCTATCCGTATCAACTGGACGATCGATTCGCCGATCAAAACCGGAACCGGAACCGGCCGCAGGAAGCCCCTCAACGACGGGCTCGGCGAACGAAGCCGAGTGCAATGACCGAACCGATGGTCGTTTCACCGATCGCCCCAACCCCGGCCGCCCAATCATCAGCCTCCCGAATATCTCCCATCCGATACCGCGATTTTCCGTACCGGACACGCGCCGCTAAACTGGCTACGCATTCGCGACGCCGCAGCGCCGTACCGCAACGCGGCACGCCCCCACAAAAACGATTCCGGGAGATACCCCATGTCCGACCGGCACGCGCGCCGAGGCGCGCTCAAGACACTCGGCCTCGCGGCCGGCACCGCGCTGCTCGCCGCCGCGCGCCCCGCTCGCGCCGCCGCGCCCGAAACCGGCGCGCTGCTGCCCGGCGGCGCCACGCACCTCGCCGACCTCACGCGCCGCCTCGCGGCCGCGCTGCGGCGGCGCGACTTCAAGACGGTGCCGATGATCCTCGAACGCCCCGACCAGTGGGATCATGCGGCGCTCGCCGAACTGGCCGGCTACCGCGGCGGCCCGAAGCAGGTGTGGGACAACACCGAGCTCGGCGGCCCGTGGCTGAACCTGATGCGCAATTCGCTGAACGCGCAGATCTGGTCGTATCGCCATCCGGATTTCCTCGTCGTATCGGCCACGCACGGCAGCGCGCATCTCGCACTGTTCGACCAGGCCGCGTGGGACAAATACGGCCTCGCGAAATTCGCCGGCGCCGCCTTTCCGGCCAACATGCTGCTCGACGCGAAACCCGCGCAATCGAAGGGCGCGCAAGACCACGAGTCGCCCGACGGCGCGTTCTCGTCGCACGACAACAGCATCGCCGCGCTGCAGCAGCGCGGCGTCGTGTTCCTGTCGTGCCACAACGCGATCTGGGAACTCGCGGAGCGGCTCGACGGCGCGAACGCGAATCCCGACAAGCTGCCGCTCGACGCGCTCGCGGCCGACCTGACCAACCACGTGATCCCGTCGGCAATCGTCACGCCGGGTGCGGTCGGCACGCTGCCCGAACTGCAGCAGGCCGGCTTCACGTACGCAAAATGAGCACCGCGATGACATCGATCCCCATGCAACCGCCGTCACCGTTGCCCCGCCGTCGGCGCACGCTGCGCGCCGTGCTGGCCGCCTGGCTCTGCTGCGCACCGGCGCTGTCGCTCGCCGCGCCGGCCGGCCCCGCCGCGAACGTCTTCCCGCCCTGGCAGGACGGCCGCAACAACGACGCGACGCATCGTGGCCTCGAATTCACGGTGCCGCAGGTCGACGTGCTCGCCGATTTCCACGGCGACCTCACCGCGCCGAAGCTCGTGCTGTTCGTCGGCGGCAACTATTTCTTCGCGATGGCGCCGCTCGTCGCGAAGTTCGAGGAAGACCATCCCGAGTACCGCGGCCGCATCTACTGGGAGACGATCCCGCCCGGCCTGCTCGTGAAGCAGATCCATGCGGGCGGCACGATCACCGTCGGCAACATGACGTGGACGGTCAAGCCCGACGCGTATTTCGCGGGGCTCGGCAAGATCGACGGCTTGATCGCGGACGGCACGCTCGCCGGCCCGGCCGTGCCCTACGTGACGAACCAGCTGACGATCATGGTGCGCGCCGGCAATCCGAAGCGCATCGCGTCGCTGAACGACCTCGCGCGGCCCGACGTGCAGCTTGCGATGCCCAATCCTGCATTCGAAGGCGTCGCGCGGCAGATCCGCGCGTCGCTCGTGAAGGCCGGCGGCGACGCGCTCGCGCGTACCGTCTACGACGACAAGGTGCGCGCCGGCACGACCGAGCTCACGCACATCCACCATCGGGAAACCGCGCTGTTCCTGATGCAGGGGCGCGCGGACGCGGGCGTGCTGTGGCAATCCGAGGCGGCGTTCCAGGAACAGGTCGGGCATCCGCTGATGCACATCGACATTCCGGCCGAGCAGAATACGACTGCGATCTATGCGGGCGCGATGGTGAAGGACGCGCCGCATCCGGAAGCCGCGCGCGCATGGCTCGCGTTCATCCGGTCGCCGGAAGCGTTCGAGATCTTCCAGCGCTACGGCTTCGGCCGATACGATGCGACGACACCGCCGCAGCACCTCGCGCCGGCGCAGCAGGAGAAGCAGCCCGACGCGGGCTGACCGCGCGGCCGCGCCGGCTGCCCGGCGGCGCGGCCGCGGCCTACAACAAGGAGGGGACACGTGAACGATACGGTGCACACACCGCGACGCCGGTTCGCGCCGCTGCTGCTCGCCGCGGCGACGCTGCTGGGCGGCCACGCGCGCGCGGACGACGCGGCGCTCGGCAAGACGCTCGCGACACAGGGTTCGACGACGGGCGTCGCCGCCTGCATCGGCTGCCACGGCAGCCAGGGCGAAGGCAACGCGGCGGCCGGCTTCCCGCGCCTCGCGGGCACGAGCGCCGCGTATCTGTCCGCGCAGCTTGCCGCGTTCGCGGACGGCAGCCGCCAGAATCCCGTCATGCAGCCGCTCTCGAAACTGCTGACGCCGCACGAGCGCGATGCGGTATCCGCGTACTTCGCGAGCCTGCCCGCGCCGGTCGGCATCGTCGCCGCCGACGACACGTCGATCGATCCGGCGAACACCGGCGCGTGGCTCGCGACGCGCGGACGCTGGTCGCAAGGCCTGCCCGCATGCGCCCAGTGTCACGGCCCCGGCGGCCTCGGCGTGGGCAGCGCGTTTCCGCCGCTCGCGGGCCAGCCTGCCGCCTATATCGCCGGCCAGTTGAACGGCTGGAAACACGGCACGCGCCCGCCTGGGCCGATGGCGCTGATGCCGGCGATCGCCGGCAAGCTGTCCGACGCCGACATCGACGCAGTGGCCGCCTACTACGCACGCGGCGGCGCCGCGCAGGGAGACAAGCGATGATCGACCGCACGACGCTGATCCGCCGCACCCGCGCGGCACTGCTCGGCGCGGCCTGGATGCCCGCGCTCGCGTTCGCGGCCGCACAGCAGGATGCACCACCGGCCAACGCTTCCGCATCCGCGCCCTCCGCCGTTGCGGCGGCCGCCAGGCCGTTCGCGCCGCCCGCCGAATCCGCGATCCCCGCCGACGAGTTCGGCAAGACCGTGAAGCTCGGCGAGCAGATCTTTTTGCACACGCCCGAGTTCGCGGGCAAGTACGTCGGCAACAAGCTGACCTGCGCGAGCTGTCACCTCGACGCGGGCCGGCGGCCCGATTCGAGCCCGATGTGGGCCGCGTACCTGCTGTATCCGGCGTACCGCAGCAAGAACGGCCACGTGAACACGTTCGCCGAGCGCCTGCAGGGATGCTTCCGCTACAGCATGAACGGCAAGGCGCCGCCGGCCGGCGACCCGATTCTCGTCGCGCTCGAAACCTATTCGTACTGGCTCGCGAAGGGCGCGCCGGTCGGCACGAAGCTGCCGGGGCAGGGTTTCCTGAAACTGCCGCCGCCCGCGCAGAAGGCCGACTATGCGCGCGGCGCCGCCGTCTACACGCAGCACTGCGCGCTGTGCCACGGTGCGGACGGCCAGGGGCAGTCGAGCGGCGGCAAGGCGGTCTTCCCGGCGCTGTGGGGCGCGCGTTCGTTCAACTGGGGCGCGGGGATGGGCGACATCCGCAATGCGGCCGGCTTCATCAAGGCCAACATGCCGCTCGGGCTCGGCGGCACGCTGACCGATCAGGAAGCGTGGGACGTCGCGACCTTCATGGACAGCCACGAACGTCCGCAGGACCCGCGCTTCACGGGCTCGGTGCACGACACGCGCGCGAAATTCCACGATTCGCCCGATTCGATGTACGGGCTCAGCGTGAACGGCCGCGTGCTCGGCGCGCCGTGACGCGGGCGCCGGGCAGGCCGCGCGGCCTGCCCGGCCCGCGCGTTCACGGACGCCAGCGATACACGATCATGCTGGTGCCGTTGTAGTTGTCCTTCGTGATCACGTATTCGCCGGTCGAGCGCAGGTACGCGCGGATCCCGTACATCGAGTCGACGTCGTTGCCGACATCCATCGCCGACGTGTTCGAGTTGGTCAGCGTCGTGACGAGGGCGCCCGTGTTGAGATCGAACACGTCGACGTTCGGCACGGTGTGCACGTAGCCGACGAACAGGTAGTGGCCGGCCGCCGCGATCGATTTCGGGTTCGCGCTCGTCAGGTTGATCACCGGGTTCGGCGCGCTCGTATTGCCGTTCTTCCAGCCGTGATAGACCTCGATATGCCCGTTCATCGCGGTCCAGTCCCAATTGCCGGCGAGGCCCTGCGCGAGGATCATCGTGTCGCTGTCCGCCTGGTAGATGATGCGCGTGACGGGCGCCACGGTGCCCGGCACGGCCGTCGTCGTCGGCTTGCCCCACGACGGCTTGCCGGTCGCGTCGAAGCCCGTCATCGGGTAGCGGGTAATCACGTTGGAGCCGTTCAACCCGGCCCACACGTCGCCGTTGCCGTCGATGTCGAAACCGGCCGTGACCTGCAGCGTCGTGTTGAACGGCTTGCCCGGCAGCGAGCCGGCCGGATTCGCGATATAGCCGGTCGCCGGCGTGAAGTAGTAGAAGTTGAAGTTGCCGGGGTTCTGGCCCGATGCGACGAGGATCCGGTTGCCGCCGACCGTCACGAGCTGGCCGAAGTGCTGGCCGCGCTGGTAGTCGTTCATGTCGAGGCGCGGGTCCTTCGGATAGCTGAACGGATCGACCGTATTCGCGACGAACGTGCCGCCGGCCGAGCCCGTGTACACGTTGTTGCCGCTATAGAAGAACGCGCCGTCGGTCGCCGGGTCGGGCGCGGCGATCGCCTCGAAGTTCAGCGCCTGCAGCTTCCATTGCAGCGTGCCCGTCGGGCCGTATGAATGCAGGTCGGTGCTGCCGTTGCGCCCGAGATCCCAGCCCCCGCCCCACGCATTGTTGAGCACGTACAGGTTGCCGCCGGCATCCTTGCCGATGCCGACCACGCGCGTGAAGCGCTTGTCGCCGACCTGCCCCTTGATGCCCGATGTCGTGTCGAGATAACCGCCCTGCACGCCGAACGTGCCGACCTGCTGCGGCAGCCCGGCGAGGCTGTAGAGCTTGATGTTCATGTCCGGGCCCTGGTCGCCCACCAGCAACTGCCCCGTCGACGCGTCGAAATACAGCGCCGACGGCCGTGCGCCGGCCGCCATCTGGATCGTGTTCATCAGCGTGCCGGTCGCGCTGTACTGCACGACCACGCCCGCGCTCATGCGCGCCACCCACAGGTTGCCCGCCGCATCGAGCGCCAGCGCACCGGGCCCGGTCACGCCGATGTCGCGCTGCCAGACGCCGTCGGTCGTATAGACGCGCACGCGGTTGCCGTAGAAATCGCTCGCATACAGCAGGTTGCCGGCCGTCGCGAGGCCGGTGATCACGTCCGGATTCGGCAGGCCCGTCCACGTGCTGACCGGGATGCGCAGGTCGCGCTGGTTCGTGCCACGGTTGTAGCGGCCCACCGAGCCGCTGCCGAAGTTGCGGTTGTAGCCGAGCGCGACGAAGATCGACGTCGCGTTGCCGGTGATCGCGCCGCCCTGGAATTCGTCGTGGATGCCGATCGTGCCCATCGGCTGCCCGTTCTGGTAGAGCGCGACACCGCCCGCGTTCTCGTCCCAGCGCGACGCCGTGTAGATCACGCCCTCGGGGGCGACCCACATCGAGCGCGCGGCATTGCCCACGTGCTGGGCCAGCGTGCCGTACGTGTTCGCGAGCCAGTCGGTCGAGTACGACACCTGCGCGTGACTCGCCGGCGCCAGCATCGCCATGCACATTCCCAGCAATGCCGCCCGAATTTGTTTCATTGACATGAATAATGCTCCCGAACGTTCAATTGTCGACACTGTAAATCGCGGCGCATGAAATATTGGTGATTCCGGCTAAAGCGCATTCGCCTTCCTCCCGAATTATTCACGCCATTCTTTTTGCCGTCCGGCGCTTTTCCGTCAACGATGGTCAAACCCGCCCACCGCGCCGCAACGGCTTGCCGGCCGCACGGCTTCGGCGCTTTTCCCCGGCATTTTCTTCCGGATTGCTCAATGCAAATACGTCATTTTTTCTGAAATTCACGCATTGCCTTTTTCATTCCCCGGAAATGGGCTCGATGATTACAAATCGAAATTTAAATGAAAGGGAAAAAATATTATCCGGCTCGATCGCGTCGGTGCGATTCAGCGCGGCGGCATGCGGCGGGAGGAAGGGAGAAAGGAGAAAGCGGGATACGGCGGAGAGAACCGCGCGCCGGCCGTGCCGGCACGCAGCCGCGATCGTTCAGTTCGCGTCGTCGAGCGTCGGGCCGTCCCAGCCGTCGAGGAATTTCGGCAGCGCGTCCACGACGTCGATCACGCGGTGCCGGTAGAACAGGTGCATCGTCGGCTGCAGGTCGCCGGGCAATTGCCCGCCGTGCGCACGCGCGGCCAGGCTGTTCGGTACGACGCGCATGCCGAGCCGGTTGGTGCCGCACACGATCTCGCCGCAGGACGCGCAATACGTGCGCGACATCGACTTCGCCGGATGCGGGAACGTCGCATGGCCGCCCTCGACGGCCACCTGCTCCGGCGGCCATGCGGTCGCGGACAGCACCGGCGTGCCGTAGAAATCGCGGCAGGTCGCGCAATGGCAGTTCGCGCGCGCCGCCGGCTCACCGCGCAACGTCACGGTGACGGTTCCGCACAGGCAACTCGCGGAATACGTTCGGGTCATGTCGTCTCCTCGAAGAACGGAGGCGACAGTATAGGGGCATGCCTGCAACGTCGCCCGCATCGGCTGCGGGCAACGTTGCGGGCGCAACGATCGCTGCGCGTCAGAACTTCTGGCGCAGGCCGAGGCTGACGATGGCCTGCGACCGCGAATCGGACGAGTGGCCGTTCGCCTTGTCGGACACCGACGCGGTCGCGGCCACCGGCCGGCCGAGCGCGTCGAGCGTCATGCCCGATGCGTGCTGGTACGCGCCGAGCAGGTACACGCTGGTGCGCTTCGACAGGTCGTAGGTGGCGCCGAGCGTGACGTTGTGATACTGCGCGCGGTCGTCCACGCCATCGACATCGCTGCCGCGCGTGTAGCTGTAGCCCGCGAACAGTTGCGTCTGCGGGCGCACGTTCCAGCGCGTGAACACGCCCGCGACGTTGAACGTCGCGTGGCCCGTGAACCGCGACTGGTCGCCGCTGCGGTACTGCACGTTGCTGTAGTTCACCCCGACGACGGCCGGGCCGAAATCGTAGGTCGCACCGGTCGCGATGATCTGCTGTGACTGCGCGCTCGCATAGCCTTCGTTGATCGACGAGTTGAACAGCCCGTCGTCGGTGCTCTGCCACTTGCCGGCCGTCGGGTCGGTCGCGCCCGTCTTGCTGTTGTCCGAACGCTCGTAACCGACGCCGACACGCAGCGGGCCCGCCGCGTAGGCCGCGCCGACGCTCCACGTGTTGCGCTGCTTCATGCTGCCCGGCTGGCTGCCGAAACCGTACAGCGCGCCGAACGTGAAGCCCGAGTAGTTGGCACTCGTGTACTTGATCGAGCTGTCGACGCGCGCCGTCTGGTCGAGGTCGTCGATATCGCCCGGGTGTGCGCCGAAGCCGCCGATGAACGACGACGGGCCGACCGGGCTCACGAAGTCGTCGAGCGACGTGTACTGGCGGCCGAGCGTGACCGTGCCGTAGCGGTCGCTGCCCAGGCCGACGAACGCCTGGCGGCCGAACTGGCGGCCACCCTGGCCCGACGTGCCGTTCGTGATGTCGAAACCGTTCTCGAGGACGAACAGCGCGCGCATCCCGCCGCCCAGATCCTCGGACCCCTTGATGCCCCAGCGGCTGCCGGACAGGTTGCCGGTCGTGAGCCCGACGTTCGAATGGCCGGTGTACGCGCCCGCGGAGCCGACCCGTTCGTTGCTGCGATAGGTCACGCCCGTGTCGACGATGCCGTACAGCGTGACGGAGCTTTGCGCGGCGGCGACGCCCGCGAGCGAGAGCAGCAGCGGGGCTGCGATCAGTTGCTTGTTCATGATTGTCGTGTCTCCGGGCGGTGAACCCGTTGTTCTGGCTGTCAGTTGCGAGTAGCGCGCGGGCGGCGAGATCCGCCGGCGGTGCGAGGCCGGCATCGTCCGCGCGCGACGACGCGGCGGGCATGCCCGCTGCGGCCGCCATGGTAGATGGAACCGGTTTCAACCTGAAGCGGAATAATGAAAAAAGTTTATTGCCAAAATCGAGATAGTCGATCGGGCGGCCGTGTGCGCGGCGCGCCGTCCCTGTACAGCCCGGGCGGGCACAGCCGATAATCGAGCGCGCCCCTTCCCTCGGGAGTTCCGTCATGCATGAAACGACCCTGCTGGTCTTCGCCGCCGTCGCCTTCGTCGGCATCGCGACACCCGGCCCGACCGTGCTGCTCGCGCTGACCAACGGCTCGCGCTACGGCGTGCGACGCGCGGCCTACGGCTTCGCGGGCGCGATGCTGTCCGATTTCGTGCTGATCGTCGCGGTCGCGCTCGGCCTCGGCGCGCTGCTGATGGCGTCGGCGTTCTGGTTCTCGGTCGTGAAGTGGCTCGGCGCCGCTTACCTCGCGTACGTCGGCATCCGGCTGCTGATGTCGAAGGGTTCGCTCGACGTCGCCGCCGCGCACGGTGAAGCGGTATCCGGGCGCAACGCGTCGATCTTCGCGAAGAGTTTCCTCACGGCGGTGACGAATCCGAAGGGCTACCTGTTCTTCTCCGCGTTCCTGCCGCAGTTCCTCGATCCGTCCGCGCCGCTCGCGCCGCAATACGTCGCGCTCGCGGTCACCTTCGCGCTGCTCGACGGCGCGGTGATGTTCGGCTATGCGCTGCTCGGCGCACGCGCGGTGCGGCTGCTGAAGCGCGCGGGCGCGCTGTGGCTCGAACGCACGTGCGGCGCGATGCTGCTCGCGCTCGCCGGGTCGCTGGCGTTGTACCGGCGTCATGCGGCGTAGGGGCGGACACCGATGAAAATCGCCGCACCGCCCCGCTCCGGCTTGCCGGGCCTGTCGCTCCGCCAGCTCGAACGCGCCGACCTCGACGCGTGGTACGCGTACCTGTCGAACCCTGACGTCTTCCGCCACACGAGCTGGAACCTGCGCTCGCCCGACGATCTGCTGCCGCTGTTCGACGCCATCGAATCGACCGACCCCGATTCGATCCGGCGTCTCGCCGTGATCGACGACGCATCGGGCGCGCTCGCCGGGACGATCGGCCTGCATACCGTCTCCATCGCGAACCTCTCGGCCGAGATCGCATACGATCTCGCACCGTCGCACTGGGGGTGCGGAATCGCGAGCGCGCTGTGCGCGGCCGTCACCGCGTGGGCCTTCGCGGACGGCGGCTTCATGCGCATGCAGGGCGTGGTGCTGACCAGCAACGCGGGCTCCGCGCGCGTGCTGCAGAAGTGCGGCTACCGCTACGAAGGGCTGTTGCGCGCGTACAGGATGGTGCGCGGCACACCGGGCGATTTCGCGATGTACGCGCGCCTCGCGACCGACTGACGCGACATCTGCAGCTTCACGCCAAACCGCTTGCGGCTTGCCGCTTGCGGCTTGCCGCTTGCGGCTTGCGGCTTGCGGCTTGCGGCTTGCGGCTTGCCGCTTGCCGCTTGCCGCTTGCCGCTTGCGGCTTGCGGCTTGCGGCATCGCATACATGCATGCATACATGCGCAAGCCATTGGACGACCCGAGCCGAATTGGCGACAATCGCCGTTCCCTTCCCCGACGATCCACCATGAAAATCGCCGCGCTGTCCGACATCCACGGCAACCTCGCCGCGCTCGACGCGGTGCTCGACGACGTCCGTCGCCGCGGCGCCGACGTGATCGTCAATCTCGGCGACATCCTGTCGGGGGCGCTCCATCCGCCCGAAACGGCCGACCGCCTGATCGCGCTCGACCTGCCGACCATCAAGGGCAATCACGAACGGCAACTGCTCGGCGGCGATCGCGAGTCGATGCGGCTGTCGGATCGCTGGGCGCACGACACGCTGCGCGCCGATCATCTCGAATGGATCGCCGCGCTGCCCGAGCGCGCGACGCTCGACGGCGACGTGTTGATGGTGCACGGCACGCCCGGCAGCGACCTCGCCTATTTCCTCGAAACCGTCACGCCCGACGGCTGCCGCGCGGCGACGCCCGCGGAAATCGCGCAACGCGCGGGCGACGAACCGGCATCGCTGATCCTGTGCGGCCACACGCACATCCCGCGGACGGCCAGGCTCGACGACGGCCGGCTGATCGTCAACCCGGGCAGCGTCGGGCTGCAGGCCTACGCGGACGACCTGCCGCACCCGCACCGCATCGAGACGGGTTCGCCGCATGCGCGCTACGCGATGGTGTCGCGCACGGCGGCCGGCTGGAACGTCGAATTTCATGCGGTCGAATACGACTGGCACACGGCGGCCGCCACCGCGGCATCGCGCGGGCGCGACGACTGGACCGTCGCGCTGCGCACCGGCCGGTGCTGACACGCGCTCCCCGCCACCCACTGTTACTTCATTCACTGGAAAACCGCGTCACCATGACCGTTCCGTCGCAACTGCTCTTCCTGCCCGGTGCATCGGGCAGCACCGCCTTCTGGCAACCGCTCGCCGGCAGCCTGATGCATCCGGCCGAGCGCCGGATCGTCGGCTATCCGGGTTTCGGCGACACGCCGCGCGATCCTGCCGTCGACGATTTCGACAGCCTCGTGCGTCATGTCCTGGAAACGATCGACCGGCCGACCGCCGTGATCGCGCAATCGATGGGCGGCGTGATCGCGATGCGCGCGGCGCTCGACAAGCCCGGCCTGGTCACGCACCTCGTACTGACGGTCACGTCCGGCGGGCTGGACATGGAAGGGCTCGGCGCGCAGGACTGGCGGGCCGGGTTCGCGCAAGCCAACCCGCAACTGCCCGACTGGTTCCTGACGTTCCGTGCCGACCTGTCGCGGGAAATCGGCCGCATCGCGCAACCGACGCTGCTGCTGTGGGGCGACGACGATCCGCTCAGCCCCGTCGCGGCCGGCCGGCGCCTGCTCGAACGGCTGCCCGACGCGCAGCTGCACGTCGTGCCGGGCGGCCGGCACGATCTCGCGGCCGTGCATGCGGCGACGCTCGCGCCGCTCGTCGACGCGCATCTGCAGCGCGTGTGACGTCGCGCGCGTCGGCTTCGGCTTCGGCGTCGGCGTCGGCGTCGGCGTCGGCGTCGGCGTCGGCGTCGGCGTCGGCGTCAGTTTCCGCTACGGCTGCGGCACGAACCTGAAACCCCGCGGCTCACGCGCCGCCCCCCCGTCACCCCGCATTGCGCAGCGTGAGTCGCGCCTCCAGCCCGCCGCCGTCCGCCCGGTTGTTCAGCGTGAGCGTGCCGCCCATCGCAAGCGCGAGTTGCCGCGCGATCGCGAGGCCGAGCCCCGTGCCGCCCGTCTCCCGGTTGCGCGACGTCTCCACGCGCCGGAACGGCTCGAACACCGCGTCGAGCTGATCGTCCGGAATGCCGGGCCCGCGGTCGAGCACGGCGATCACCGCGCCGCCGTCCGGCGCGGCGTACACGTCGATCTCGGCGGTGCCCGCGAACTTCAGCGCGTTGTCGACGAGGTTGCCGACGATGCGGCGCAGCGCCTTCGGCCGCGTGACGAGCGCGAGCGGCGCGCGGCTGTGCAGCGCGACGTCCTGCCCCGCATCCGTGTAATCGCACACGATGCTGTCGAGCAGCGCATCGAGATCGATGCGGCGCGCGGCCTCCTCGGTGCCGTGCAGCGTCCGCGCATACGCCACGCCCTCCTTCACCAGATGCTCCATCTCGAGCAGGTCCTGGCGCAGCTTCGCGCCCTGCGTGTCGTCGTCCATCACGTCGACCCGCAAGCGCATTCGCGTGATCGGCGTCTGCAGGTCGTGCGAGATCGACGCGAGGATCTGCATGCGCTCGGCCATGTACTGCGCGATGCGGTCCTGCATCGCGTTGAACGCCCGGGCGGCGCGCGCGACTTCCGACGGCCCGTCCTCGTTCAGCCGCTCGCCCTTCAGGTCGGGGCCGAGCGCATCGGCGGCCTGCGCGAGCTGCTTGAGCGGCCGCGTCGCGAGCCGCACCGCGAGCCAGCAGCACGCGGCCAGCACCGCGAGCTGCAGCAAGAGCACGACCGGCAGCCAGCCCGACAGCGGCACCGTCGACATCGGATGGATGTCGATCGTGAGCGGCGACCCGTCGGTCAGGCGCAGATGCACCTGCAGATGTTCGCGGTCGCCGGGGATCGCGTTCGCGGTCAGCGGATAGTCGCCGCCGATGCCGTCGGAAATCGACCGCTCGACGCGCGCCGACAGCCGCGCTTCCGGCGGCGTGCCGGTCTCGCCGGGCCCGAGGATGAACGCATAGCTGCGCCGCGCGAGGCGCGGCAGCCAGGCGGCCCGCTCGGCCGGCGGCAGGTGGTCGAGCAGCGCGACCGAGCTGGCGACCTCGCGCTCGATGTAGCCCATCATCAGGTTGGTGGTCGCCTGGTCGCGCTCGGTCACCGTGAGCCAGAACGACAGCGTCTGCGCGAGCGCAAGGCCCACGCACAGGATCAACGCGAGCCGCGCGAACAGCGAGCGCGGCCAGTGCCACAACGTCAACGTGCGCGCGCTCATGGCGTACCGTCGACGGCGGTCACGGCCGACGAGAACACATAGCCCTCGTTGCGCAGCGTCTTGATGTAGCGCGGCTCGCGCGCGCCGTCGCGCAGGCGCTGGCGCAACCGGCTCACGAGCAGGTCGATCGACCGGTCGAACGGGTCGGACTGGCGCCCCTGCGTGAGATTGAGCAACTGGTCGCGCGTCAGCACGCGCTGCGGGTTGTCGAGGAACACGCGCAAGAGCCGGTATTCGGCGCCGCTCAGCGCGACCAGCGTGCCGTCGGTATCGAGCAGGTGGCGTCCGGTCGTGTCGAGACGCCATTCGCCGAACGCGAGCATCGCGGCCGTTTCCGTCACCTGCATGCCGGGCGGCAGCATGCGCGCGCGCCGCAGCACCGAGCGGATTCGCGCGAGCAGTTCGCGCACCGCGAACGGCTTGGCGAGGTAGTCGTCGGCGCCCATCTCGAGGCCGATGATGCGGTCGGTTTCCTCGCCGCGCGCGGTCAGCATCAGCACGGGCACCGTCCGGAACTTGCCCGCGCGCAGGTCGCGGCACAGCGTGAGGCCGTCCTCGCCCGGCATCATCAGGTCGAGCACGATCAGGTCGGGCGCGCCGTCGTCCAGCACGTTGCGCATCTCGCGGCCGTTCGCGGCCAGCGATACGCGCATGCCGTTCTTCTCCAGATAATCCGCGATCAGTTCGCGGATCGCGCGATCGTCGTCGACGATCAGCACGTGGTCGATCTTGTCCATGGGTCGTTTCGGTATCGAGGTATCGATGATTCGATGAGTCGAGGCAGGCGATGTCCGCTTTTATACCGCACGGCGGACACGCGTTTGTATCCCAATGTATCGCGCCGCCGCGACGACACACAACATTGCACACGCGCGGCTTGCCGGACACATCGCAGATACGTCGGCGCCGCCTAATGGGGCCTGTCGAAACACGTCCGGCCGCCGCCTCCGCGCGGCGGCCTCCCGCTCAGGAGAACGCCATGCTGCCCCGACTCAAGACCGCCGCCCTCGTCATCGCCCTCGCCGCCACGGCCGGGCTCGCCGCGTTCGCCGGCACCCGCGACGAGGCGAGCATGCCGGCCTCGCAGGCCGGGACGGCGGCACCGGATTTCACGGGCATCGACCGCTGGCACAACAGCGCGCCGCTGACGCTCGGCCAGTTGCGCGGCAAGGTCGTGCTCGTCGATTTCTGGACGTACTCGTGCATCAACTGCATTCATACGATTCCGTACGTGAGGGAATGGGACCGCAAGTATCGCGACCAGGGGCTCGTGGTGGTCGGCGTGCATACGCCCGAGTATCCGTTCGAGCGCGACGCGGGCAACGTCGCCGATGCGATCAGGCGCTTCGGCATCCGCTATCCGGTCGCGCAGGACAACCGCTACGACACGTGGCGCGCGTACGGCAACCAGTACTGGCCCGCGCTCTACCTGATCGACGCGAGCGGAAAGGTCGTCTATACGCGCTATGGCGAAGGCGCGTACGACAAGACCGAGGCCGCGATTCGCGATGCGCTCGCGCAGGCGGGAGAAGGCACGAAGGGCGCGACGCGCACGCAATGACGGGCGCCGGTGCGCGGGCGTGGCACTCGCCCGCGCGCGCCGCCGGGGTCACGGCGTGCACGCCGCTTGCGCGTCACGCGCGTTTCGCGTCGGCCGCCGCGAGCATCGCCTCCCCGATCGCGAGGTTGCCCTCCGCGACCAGCGCTTCGCCCGCGCCGCGGATATCGGCTTCGTCCTTGTTCTGCCCGAGCTTGCGATTGCCGACGAGCCGCGTGATCTCGATCTGCAGCCCGACGATCGACTCCAGCATCCTGTCGATGTAGTCCTTCGGCGCGTCGCCCATCTTCCACGGCACCGGCTGCGACGCCTCGTGCGTGCGCGTCAGCCGCGCGACCACGCCGCGCACGAACTTCTCGTCGTCGCGCACCGTGATGCGGCCGTGCGCGTGCACGACCACGTAGTTCCAGGTCGGCACCTGCCGGTGCGCCACGTGCTTGCTCGGATACCAGGTCGGCGAGATGTAGGCGTCGCCCGCGCGGAAGATCGCGAGCACCTCGTCGCCGTTCGCAACGTCCTGCCAGACCGGATTCGCGCGCGAAACGTGCGCGTGCAGCTCGCCGAGCCCGCCGTCGTCGGGCAGCAGTTCGAACGGAATATGGTTCGCGTCGAGCCCGTTCCTGCCGTGCGTGATCAGGCTGCCGAACGGATGCTGCACGATCAGCTCGCGCATCGCGTCGGGGTCGGGCTCGTTGAATTCGGCGGGGACGTACATGTCGGCTCCACGGTCATGCGGGGTTGGAAACGGCGCGGGCGCGAGCCCGTCACCCGCCGATTGTGACTTCAAACTGGTTTATGCTGTAGAGCCGGTTTTGAACAATTTCAGCAGACCAGAATCATGGCAAGAACGACCCGGATCGTCGAAATCCCGTCGCTCGGCGCGCTCGACCGTGCGGCCGGCGACCTGAGCCGCCAGCTCGCGCAGGCGCTGCGCGAAGCCGTGCGTCGCGGCGACGTCCGGCCGGGCGATGCGCTCCCGTCCACGCGGCTGCTCGCCACGTCGCTGCAGGTTGCCCGCGGCACCGTCGTCGATGCGTATGCGCAGCTCATCGCCGAAGGCTTTCTCGAATCGCGCGGCGGCGCGGGCACGCGGGTCGCGAACGCGCTCGCGGAACCGTCGCCCGGCCCCGAACCCGCGCCGCCTGCGCCACGACGGCGCGCGGCCCACGCCGGGCTGCCCGAGCCGGCCGCCGCCTTCGCGCGGATCGCCCGCGAATTCCGCCCGCTGCCGGCGATGCCGTTCGCGATCTCGGTACCGATCGGCCTCACCGCACCCGACGACATCTGGCGCCGGCTCGGCAACCGCCTGCGCGCGCGCGGCGCCGGCGCGCCGTCCGGCTACGCCGATCCGCAAGGCGCGCTGCCGCTGCGCGAAGCGATCGCCGACTACGTGCGCCGTTCGCGCTCGGTCCGCTGCGATGCCGGCCAGGTCGTGATCACGAGCGGCACGCAGCAGGGGCTGCATCTCGCGAGCCAGCTGCTGCTCGGCGCGGGCGACCGCGCGTGGGTCGAGAACCCGGCCTATCGCGGCATCACCGCGCTGCTCGAGAGCACCGGGCGACACGACGCGATGGTGCGCGTGCCGGTCGACGCCGACGGCCTCGACGTCGACGCCGGCATCCGCCTCGCACCCGATGCGCGCGCCGCGTTCGTCACGCCGTCGCACCAGTATCCGCTCGGCATGCCGCTCAGCATGGCGCGGCGCAATGCGCTGCTCGCGTGGGCGCGTGCACGGCACGCATGGGTGGTCGAGGACGACTACGACAGCGAGCTGCGCTACGAAGGTTATCCGTTCCCGTCGCTGCAGGGTCTCGACCCCGATCGCGTGATCTACCTCGGCACGTTCAGCAAGATCCTGTTTCCGTCGCTGCGGCTCGGCTACGTGATCGCCCCCCACGATCTCGTGCCCGCGTTCTGCGGCGCGCGCGCACTGATGGATCGCCATGTGCCGACCGCCGACCAGCACGTGCTGGCCGCGTTCATCGCGGAAGGCCATCTCGACCGCCACATCCGCCGCGTGCGCGGCGTGTATGCGGAGCAGCGCGCGCTGCTGATCGACACGCTCGGTGCGCGGCTGCCGCGCGAACGCGCGTGGGTGCAGCCGGGCGATCAGGGGATGCACGTCGTGCTGTGGCTCGCAAGCGGCATCGACGATCTCGACGTGGTCGAGCGCGCCGCGCAAGCCGGCGTCGCGGTGCGCGCGGTGTCGCCGATGTTCGCGCCGGGCACGGCCCGCCCGGGGCTCGTGCTGGGCTTCGGCGGGTTCGGCCGCGCGCAGATGGAAGCGGCCGCGCAACGGCTCGCGGACGTCGTATCGTCAGCGGAATCGCGGCGGCGGGTGCCGCAAAAGGTTGTCGATGGGCAACAAACGTAATCGTCTGTAAATCCTGCAAGCAAACGGCCGTTTCAGCGGGCGGCGCACGTGGGTCGTTTGTTAGGATCGCGCCTCCTCCATCCGCGCTCCTGCCGCCTTGAACCGCTTCGTGCCGCTTCTTCGAGACGCGTGGCTCCGTTGCCGCGCCCGCGTCGCACCGCTGGCCGCCGCCAGCCGCGCGCGCATCCGCGCGCTGTGCGCCGGCGCGTGGCATCGCCTGCGCCATCCGACGCGCCGCGGCGTCGCGCTGACGCTCGCCGCGATACCGATGGCCGGCCTGCTGGTGCTGCTCGCGTTCGTGCCGTTCACGCCGAGCATCGGCGACATCCGCAAGGCCCGCATCGACCGCCCCGCGCGCGTGCTGTCGGCCGACGGCCAGGTCATCGCCGAATTCCGGCCCGTCAACCGCGAATGGGTGCCGCTCAAGCAGATCTCGCCGCACATGGTCGACGCGCTGATCGCGACCGAGGACCACCGCTTCTACGCGCATCACGGCATCGACTGGCGCCGCACGCTCGCGGCCGGGCTGCATACGTTCTCGGGCAGTCGCCAGGGCGGCTCGACGATCACGCAGCAACTCGCGCGCAACCTGTACCCGGACGAAGTCGGCCGCGCACCGACGCTCACGCGCAAGGTGAAGGAGCTGATCACCGCGTTCAAGATCGAGACGGTGTACAGCAAGGACGAGATTCTCGAGACCTACCTGAACACCGTACCGTTCCTGTACAACGCATACGGCGTCGAAATGGCCGCGCGTACCTACTTCGGCAAATCGGCCGACCAGCTCGACATCGTCGAAAGCGCGACGCTCGTCGGGATGCTGAAGGGCAACAGCTACTACAACCCGGTGCTGAATCCGGAACGCGCGGTCCAGCGCCGCAACATCGTGCTCGCGCGGATGGCGGCGATGGGCATGCTGTCGCCGCGGCAGCTCGCGCAATTGCAGCGCCGGCCGCTGCGCGTCGACTTCGAGCCGCAGACCGCTCAGCCGGGCCCGGCTCCGCACTTCGCGGTGCAGCTGCGCAAGTGGCTGATCGCCTGGGCCGACCGCAACAACTACGACCTCTACTCGGACGGCCTCGTCGTGCGCACGACGCTCGATGCGCAACTGCAGGACATGGCGACGCAAGCGCTGACGCAGCAAACCGATCGCCTGCAGGCAGTCGCGGACAGCGCATGGCGCGGCCCGTCCGGCTGCGGGCTGCGCAACGACCTGTTCCGCGGCTTCATCCGGCAGACGCCCGACTATCGCGACGCGCGCGCCGCAGGGCTCGCCGATGTCGCCGCGCTGAAGCAGCTCGGCGCGAATCGCGCATTCATGCATGCGTTGTGCGAACGCAAGACGCAGGTGCAGGCCGGCTTCGTCGCGATCGACCCGCGCAACGGCGCGATTCGCGCATGGGTCGGCAGCCCCGACTTCGGCAGCGAGCCGTTCGATCACGTGGTGCAGGCGCGGCGCCAGCCGGGTTCGACGTTCAAGCCGTTCGTCTATGGCGCCGCGTTCGCGGACGGCATGCGGCCGGGTGACACGTTCGTCGATCGCCCCGTCGCGATCCCGACCGGCACGCACGCGGTGTGGCGTCCGACCGATGCCGAGCCGCCGACCGACGCACCGATGACGCTGCGCGACGCGCTCGCGCTGTCGCGCAACCGCATCACCGCGCAGGTGATGCAGCGCGAAGGCGCGGCCAGGGTCGCGCAGCTCGCGCGCGCGATGGGCGTGCGCGAAAGCCCGCTCGACGCGGTGCCGTCGCTCGCGCTCGGCACGAGCCCCGTCACGCTGAAGGAAATGGTGTCCGCCTACGGGACGATCGCGAATCGGGGCGTATACGTCGCGCCGCAGATGATCACGCGCATCGAGGACCGCGACGGCAAGGTGCTCGCCGCATTCAACAGCGCACCGCCCGAACGCGCGTTGCCGGTGGCCGCCGCGCAGACGCTGGTCGACGTGATGCGCGGCGTCGTCGATTACGGAACCGGCGAGGACATCCGTTCGCGCTACGGAATCCGCATCGACGTCGCGGGCAAGACCGGCACGACGCAGGACAACACGGACGGCTGGTTCATCCTGATGCATCCGCAACTGGTGGCCGGCGCGTGGGTCGGCTTCGACGACGGCAACGTGACGCTGCGCAGCGACTACTGGGGCGCGGGCGCGCACAGCGCGTTGCCGATCGTCGGGGCGTTCTACGATGCGGCACTGCGTACGCGCGCGATCGATCCGCGTGCGCAGTTCTCGCCCGACTTCCGGCCGCGCAGCGCACCGGCGCCGGCGCCGAAGCGGCGTCCGCACCCCGGCCTGTTCGACTGGCTGAGGTTCTTCCGCTGAACGTCGTGCCTGCATGCCACGCCGGCATGCACGCCAGCGGCCCCGGCTAGCGCCGCGTCGTCGTCGCGTGCCCGTCCGCGTACAGCCATACCGGCACGCCGTCGTCGCGCAACGCGGCGACCGGTTCGCCCATGCTCCAGTTCTGCGCGACCTCGGCACGACGGACGTACCACGGCATCAACGTCGTGTGCCCGGCAGCGGCATCGGGATCGTCGTCGAACAGCGCATCGTCGCCGATCCGCGTGTAACGCGCCGGATGCAGCACGGTGCCGTCCGCGCGAAACACCGTCGCCCGCACGTCGTCACCGCCCTCGTCCTTCACGCAGGCCAGCCAGCCGTGATCCGCACCCCAGAACAGGCCGGCCACGTCGTCGTAGCGCCCCTGCACGACCGTCGCGCCCGTCTCGAGATCGCAGATCGCAACCTTCACCGGCTCGCCCGGCAGCACGCCGATCGCGTACCGCGTGAACAGTTCGCCCGGCACGGCTTCGTCATCGGGTAACCACGGCAGCGCCCCCATGTTGACGAAATCGAACGGCGTCAGCACGTGGCCCTGCCCGTCGACGATCGCGCAACGCCCGTCGTCGCGCCGTACGACATGGCGGATCGCACCAAGCTCGGACAGCATGTCCGTCCGTTCGTCGTCGGTCAGCGTGGCGATTTCCGCGTAAAACGGCTCGACGACGACCCGGCCTTTCGCATCGACCAGGCCCACATGGCCGTTGCGTCGCGCGAGGAAGGCGCCGCATTCGGACGACCATTCGAGCGCGGCCCACTCGGGCGGCGCGCGCCATTGCCCGTCGCGCCCGATCAGCCCCCACTGCTCGCCTTCGGATACCGCCGCGACGGCGCCGTTCACGAATTCATGTGCATCGTCGAAGCGTGGCGGAATCACCCACGCACCGTGCGTGTCGACAAAGCCCCAGCGGCCGTCCAGGCTCGCGGACGCAACCCCGCCGGTGAATTCGCCGAAATCGTCGAGCGACGGTTCGAGCACCCACGTGCCGTCCGTGCCCACGAGCCCGAACCGCTCGCCGACGCGCACGCACGCGACGTCGCCGCTGAAATCCCACACGGCGTCGAACGCCGGTTCGCGCACGATCCGCATCTCGTCGCCATCGCCGTCGACGTCGCCATCGGCGAACAGCAGGCCGACCTTCCCGTCGCGCGCGGCCCACAGCAACCGGCGATCGCGCGCGCCGCTCGTCCACAGGTTCGTCCACTCTGGCGGCACGATCACGTGCCACGCGTCATCGACTTCCCGCCGCACGCCCCACAGGCCGTTGCGCGCGCGAAAGCTGAACGTGCCGTAACCGAGCCAGTTGCCGTGCACTTCGCCGGCGTCGAACATCTCGGCAAACGCCACGCCGCGCGGCGGCTCCTGTCGCTGGAAATAGTAATGCGACACGCCGCCGAACCCGAAGCCCCACGCCCAGTCGCGCCAGTCGGCGGGCGTATCGATCTCGAGCACGTCGCGCACGCCGCGCACGTCGCGGAAATCCATGCAGTTCGCGACCCGCCACCACAGGCGCGTGCAGTTGTCGCGTTCCTCGCGGATGAATTCGTCCGGATCGCCGCCGTCGAGCCATGACAGTTCGTCGAGATTCGCGGACAGCCGCGGTGCGCCGTGCGCATCGCCGAACGCATCGATCGACTCGCCGAGGTGACGCACGAGCGCATCGAACTGGCGCGCGAGTGCCGGATCGTCGCCGGGCAGCGGATACGCGACGACGAACGACGCGAGCCGGCTGAGTCGCGCATGCGCCGCGCGCGCATCGCTGGCGAGGTTCGGCGTGCCGGCGTCGCCGAACACGCGCTGATCCGTTATCGCGTCGCTCGCGCCACCGTCGGCGAGCAGCACGCGCCACAGCAGCGGAAAGTGATTGTTGGATTCCGCGAACTCGATCGTTCGCGCGTCGTCGCCGTCACCGGCCTGGAGATAAAGCCATGATCGATTGCCCATCGGAAGGGTCGCCCTCGTCGTTGTGTCGTTGTGTCGTCGTGTATCGCGGAACGTCGGCTCGCACGCCGTCAGCGTGCCGCGGCCGGCGGCGAATCGCCGCGGCGCGCGACCCGATACAACTCGATACCGTCGACCTGGAAGCCCTGCACCCTGCGCAGCAGGACGCCCGTGGTCGAATGCTTCGTGGTGAAGCTGTTGCCCGTGATCGACGTGACCTGATACGGCGAGCCGATCGGCATCTTGATCAGTTCGCCGCCCGGCACCTCGAGCACACAGGCGCCCGGCGGCGCCTTGTCAGGGCCGTCGGTTTCCAGCTCGGCTTCCTGCGTCGGTGCCGTTTCGGCACTCCACTGGCCGGCGTCGCGCCCGCGCAGCACGATCTTGCCGCCCACTTTCTCGACGCGCAGCGTCGCCGGCTTGCCGGCGGCCGGCGCGTAATCGCCGAGCAGCCCGTCGCAGGCACTGCCGGCTCGCGCGGACATCGAGACGAACAACATCAGACACAAAACAGGAATGCGCACGGCGGCCCTCTCAGGATTCGAATTATTGTCGGACGCCGGCGCGGGCGCGCACGGCGGCAGCGACACGACCGGGTGCCGCCGTGCGCCAATATAGCGAACGCGACCGACCTACGCCAGCCCGCAAGGCTGGCAGGTCGCGCCCGGCGATGCGAAGCCATGACGGGATGCGTGCGCGGCATCGCGCCTGAACGATGCGCCGCCTTAGTCCACCTGGACGAAGCGGCCCGCCCCCGCGCCGCGCACCATCGCCGTCATCGTCCATCGATGCCGGAGGCCGCATGACCGCAAGCGCTGTCGAGATCGCGAACCTGCTGTACCGCTACGCGGCGTTGCTCGACGCCGGCGACCTGCCGGGCATGGCGGCGCTGTTCCGGCACGCGCGGATCAAGGTCGCGGAAGATGCGCCGACGATCGGCGCCGATGAATTGCTCGCGCTGTTCGACGCGCGCGTGAAACGCTACCCGTGCGGCACCCCGCGCACGAAGCATGTGATCACGAATCCGGTCATCGAGATCGACGAAGCCGCGCAGCGCGCGACGGCTCGCTCGTACTACACGGTGCTGCAGGCCACCGAAGGCTTTCCGCTGCAGCCGATCGCGGCGGGCCGCTATCACGACGCGTTCGAGCGCGTCGACGGCGCGTGGCGTTTCGCGTTTCGCGACTACACGCTGTTCGATCTCGCGGGCGACCTGCGTTTCCACCTGAACGAAGTACCGGCCGGCTGACGCGCCGGCCGGCCGATGTGGCAGGCAACGCGCTCAACCGGCCGCGAGCGTCGCGGCCAGCGTGTCGAACTCCGGCGCCCACGCCGCACGCCACGCGGCCTTCGTCGCATCGTCGACCCACGCGCCGTCGATCCCGTTCAGCATGAATTGCTTGAGATCGGCGACCGTAAAGCCGAAGTGGCTGAACATCAGCTCCCACGCCTCCGACGGGTTGACCTTGTGCAGCGTCGGATCGTCGGTGTTCGGATGGATCTTCAGCCCGAGGCCCGGCATCTTGCGCATCGGATGCCGTTCCGCCCATTGCTCCGGCGGCAGCGTGCGCAGGTAGTACGAATTCGTCGGCACGACGGTGAAGACGATCCCGCGTTCCGCGTAGCGCGCGCACAGCTCGGGGTTGTCGACGATCGTATAGCCGTGATCGACGCGATCGACCTGCAGCAGATCCACGGCCGTCTCGACGTTGCGCCACGGCATCCCGAACTCGCCCGCATGCGCGGTCGTGCGGAAACCGGCCGCGCGCGCATTGCGGTAAGCCTTCCAGAACAGCTCCGGCGGCCGGTCGTTCTCGCGATAGTCGATCCCGAGCCCCGCCACTTCGTCCGCGCGATGCGCCTTCATCCATTCGACGATCGCCACGGCCTCGTCCGGATCCTGCTCGCGGTCGATGCTCGGGATCAGGCGCGCGCCGATTCCGAAATCACGCGCGGCGTCGCGGATCGCCGTCACGATCGCGGCCTGCGCGTCCGCATACGCGATCCCCGACACCCGCACCGTGCCCGTCGGATTCCAGAAGCATTCCGCATGCCGCACGTTGTGCGCGGCCGCATCCTCCAGATACTCGTAAGCAATGCGCCGCAGATCGTCGGGCCGCGTGAGCAGATACTTGTCGAGCGCGCGCAGCACGTGCAGCACGCCGACCGGCTTCTCGCCGCGCGCATAAAACGCGTCGATCTCCGCGCGCTCGATCGGCGCGCCGCTGCGTTCCGCGAGCGCGACGAACGTGTCGTGCCGCACCGCGCCGAGCAGATGGCAATGCAGCTCGACCTTCGGCAGCGCGTGGAAGAAGGCCCGATGGGCCGGCGTGATCTCGATGCCCGTGCGCGCGGCCGGGACGTTACCTGGTGTTGCCTTCATTGCAGTCTCGTTTTGGGTAGTGCCGATACGTCGCGAAAGCCGTCTCTCAGTGCGGCTTCACGACGGTCCAGAAGTAATAGCCGAGCGGCAGCGCGAGCACGACGAGCCCCCACGACACGTCGCGCCGGCGGCCGGCCAGCAGCTTGACGAGCACGTAGCACAGCAGCCCACCTGCGATGCCGGTGCCGAAACTGTTCGACATCAGCGTGAGCAGCACCATCGACATCACGGGCAGCGCATCGGTGAAGTCGTCGAAATGCGTATGGCGGATCGTTGCGAACATCGACAGCCCGATCAGGATCAGCGCCGGCGCGGTCGCCTCTTTCGGGATCGCGAGCGCAACCGGCACGAACAGCAGCATCGCGGCGAACAGCACGGCCGCGGCCAGCGACGACAGCCCGCTGCGGCCGCCGGCCTCGACGCCTGCCGCCGATTCGATCAGCGCGGTCAGCGCGGGAATGCCGAACACGGGCCCGATCGTCGCCGCGAGCGAATCGACGAGGAACGGCCGGTTGATGTTCGGCAGGTTGCCCTGTTCGTCGAGCAGGTTCGCCTTCGCGCCGACCGCGAGCGCGGTGCCGAGCGTCGAGAAGAATTCCGCCGCGAAGAACGCGAACAGGTACGGCGCGGCCGCGAGGCTCAACGCGCTGCCGATGTCGAGCTTGAACGCGATCGGCGCGATGCTGTGCGGCAGCGACACGAACGACGCGGGCAGATGCGTGACGCCGAGCGGCACGCCCGCCGCTGCCGCGACGAGGATCGCGATCAGGATCGCGCCGGGCACCTTGCGAGCCTGCAGCACGATCGCGACCGCCAGGCCGATCAGCGCGACGAGCGCACCCGGCCGCGAGAAATCGCCGAGCGCGAACGCGTTGGTCTTCGCGTTCGCGACGACCATCCCCGCATTGCGCAACCCGAGCATCGTCACGAACAGCCCGATCGACGCGCCGAGCCCCAGCTTGATCTGCACCGGTATCAGCTTCATCACGACGCCGCGCGCACCGAGAATCGTCAGCAGGAAGAACAGGATGCCGGACACGCACGCGATGCCGAGGCCCGTCTGCCAGCCCACATGCTCCGTCGTCGCGAGCGTCACGCCGATGATCACCGAGCCGCCGATGCCGGGGCCGACCAGGAACGGCAGGTTCGCGTAGAGCCCCATCAGCGTCGTGAACAGCACGAACACGACGATCGTCGCGGTCGTCGCCGCGCCGCGCTCCATGCCGCCCGTCGCGAGCAGCGACGGGATCACGACGAGCAGGTACGCGGCCGCGAGAAACGACGTGACGCCCGCGATCGTCTCGGTGCGCACGCTCGTGCCGCGCGCGGCGAGCGCGAAGCGGCGTTCGAGCCAGTTGGCCGGCGCGCGCGCCGGCATCGTGTCAGTCGCTGACATGGTGGTTCTCCTGTGATTCCGAATATTGTCCTGTGTCGATGCACGCAGCGCGGTCTTATACTGCCGCGTACCGCACCCCGACCGTTATTGCCCGATGTCGTCCGACCGCTCGTCGCTGCTGCCCGCGCTCACGCTGCGGCAGGTTCAGCACTTCGTCGTGCTCGCCCACGCACGCAGCTTCACGCAGGCCGCGCAGGCGCTGTCGCTCACGCAGCCCGCGCTCACCGCGTCGATCCGCCAGATCGAGTTCCTGCTCGGCGGGCGCCTGTTCGCGCGTTCCGCGCACCGGCTCACGCTCACCACCGCTGGCGAAGCCGTGCTGCCGCTCGCCGAACGCCTGCTCAACCAGGCACGCGGCACCTTCGACGACATGACGCGGCTCATCGGCGAACGCATCCAGACCGTGCGCATCGCGTTCATCCCGTCGGTCGCCGGCCGCCTGCTGCCCGCGCTCAACGCACTGCGCGATGCCCACCCGACGCTGCGCTTCACGCTCACCGACCTGCCCAACAGCGCACTCGTCGAAGCCGTGCGCGACAGCGTCGCGGATCTCGGCATCGGCGTACGCGAACCCGACAGCGACGACGGCACGCTGCGCTACCGGCAGCTGTTCGAGGACGAGATCGTGATCGTCGTGCGGCACGACGATCCGCTCGCCCGCGCGAAAAGCGTCACGTGGGCGAAGCTCGTCGATCGCGAGCTCGCGGTGTTCGTGCGCGGCAGCGTCAGCGAATCGCTGCATCGCACCGGCGGCGCCGAGAAGCTGCGCCTGAACGTCACGTACCGGATGGAATACACCGAGCCGCTCTACGCGCTCGCGCGCAACGGCCTCGCGACCGCCGTGCTGCCGAGCCTCTATACGATGCATCTGCACGATCCCGAACTCGTTGCGCTGCGCGTCGACAAGCCGCGCGTCACGCGCGCGATCTCGCTGATCTCGCTCGCCGCCGACGATCGCGGCCCGCACGTGCGTACATGCCGCGAGTGGATTGCGAAGCACATCTGATTACGTCGGCCGAATGCGGTTCGCCGTTCGCCGCATGAGCGCCCGCGCTCAGGGCAGCTTCGCGATACGCTCGACGAGCGTCGCGTAGAAGCGGTCCGCGTCGACCTCGTTGATCCACGTCGCGTTCGCCGCGCGGCCGCTGCGCCCGTTCCAGTCGACGACGGTCTCGCCGAGCGTCCACTGCCCGGTCGTCTCGACCATCACGTTCACCTTGCGCCCGCCGAACAGCGTCGGATCGACGAGGTAGCCGACCGCGGTCGGGTCGTACATCGGTGCGTCCTCAGCGCCGCGCCGCTTCTTGTTGTATGCGAGTTCGGCATCCATGATGTCCGCGACGATCGCGCCGCAGCGGTTGCCGAGCGCACGGAACGGCGCGACGCGCGCCGGCGTGATCGGCGCCTTCACCGCGACATCGCGCGGCAGCACGACGATCGGCACGCCGCTGCCGAACACGACTTCGGCCGCCTGCGGATCGACATAGATGTTGAACTCGGCGGCCGGCGTGATGTTGCCGCGCTCGAAGAACGCGCCGCCCATCAGCACGATCTCGCGTAGCGCACCGCGAATCTGCGGCGCCTCGACCAGCGCGGTCGCGACGTTCGTCAGCGGGCCGAGCGCGCACAGCGTCACGCTGTTCGGCGCCGCGCGGCTCAGCGTATCGACGAGGTACGACACCGCGTGGCCTGCCGCGAGCGGCGCGCGCGGCTCGTGCAGTTCGACGCCTTCCAGCCCCGTCTTGCCGTGCACGTTCGCGGCCGTCACGAGCTCGCGCACGAGCGGCCGCGGGCAGCCCGCGTAGACCGGCAGCGTCTTCGTGCGGCCGGCCCAGTCGCGGATGATCCGCGCATTGCGTTCGGTCAGGTCGAGCGGCACGTTGCCCGCGACGGCGGTCAGCGCGCGCACGTCGAGGCGGTCCTGCGCGCCCAGCGCGAACAGGATCGCGATGGCGTCGTCCTGCCCCGGGTCGGTATCGATGATCACCGTGCGGCGCGCGGCGTCGCCGCCGGCGGCGAACGCGCCCGTTTCGGGCAGCAGCGCGGTGCCGGCCAGCGCGGCGGACAGTTTCAGGAAGGTGCGGCGGGATGCGATCGGATGGGTCATGGTCGGGCGCTCAGAAAACGTGCCGGACGCCCAGCGTCGCCATCATCTGGCGCGTGCCGGTCGAGCGCGCATACGCGAAGATCTGCGCATGGTCCGCGTCGCCGGCCGCCTGCTGCGCGATCACCGTCAGCGCGACGTCGGTGCGTTTCGACAGGTAATAATCGGCCTGCAGGTTCACCTGGTGCCATTTCGGCCGCTTGTCGATCACGTCGTACTTGCCGTTCGTGAACGCATACGCGGCGCCGAGAAAGAGCTGCGGCGTCATCGTGTAGACGACGTTCACGCCGAGGTTCTGCAGGTGCAGGTGCGAATTGTCGAGGTAATCGTAGCGCACGTCGGTAAACATCGCGGCGAACTGCGCGCGGCCGATCGTGTAGAAACCGCCGGTGCCCGCGATCCGCTGCCGGCTGGCGTAAGCCGCGGGCGTCATCGCGCTCTTGCTGAAGATCAGCAGCGGCGACGCGTAGTCGTTCGCGATCGCGCCGTCCTGGTTCGTCGCGCTGTAAGGGTGGTTGTACTGCGCGTAGACCGCGCTCCAGCGCAGCGGGCCCTGCTCGTAGCCGAGCCCGAAGCTGTAGGCGCTGTTGTTCGCGAAACCCGTCGCGTTGCTGAAGCCGTACAGCGCGGTGAATTTCAGGCCGTGGTACACCGGGCTCACGTACTTCACCGAGTTCTGCACGCGGATGTCGTTGTAGCCGTTGTCGTTGTCGCCGATGTTCACGCCGTTGCTCGCGATGATCACGGGCCCGATGTAGTCGTGGATCGCGTCGTACTGGCGGCCGAACGTCAGCGAGCCGTAGGTGCGGTCGGCAAGGCCGACGTAGGCCATCCGCCCGAACTCGCGGCCGTTCTGCGCGGCCGTGCCCGTCATCACGTTGAAGCCGTTCTCCAGCTGGAAGATCGCGGACAGCCCCTGCCCGAGATCCTCCTTGCCCTTCAGCCCCCAGCGCGGGTTCTGGTTCGTGCCGGACAACGCCTGCCAGGCGTTCTTGCCACCCTGGTTGGTCGCGAACCCGACACCGGCCGAGATAAGACCGTACAGCGTGATGCTGCTTTGCGCACAGGCATGCGTCGCGAAGGCGCCGAGCATCGCGAGCGGGGCGAGCTTGTAGAGAGTTTTCATGCGGGTCGTGTGATCGGTGGTGGTCCAGGCGCGGCAGGGTTCCGCGAAACTGGCCTCGACTATACGAACCCGGATCGGATAATAAAAGTTTGCTTTTCTTATGTATCAATAAAAAGGATTTATTCTCATCCTGGCATCGCCTGCAGCCGTCAGCCCCGCGAACCGGCGGTCAATCCGCCGTGTCGCCGCCCTTCGGCACCTTCGACCACGCATTGCGCCCCGGCATCGGCGCCCAGGCCGGGCGGGTCTTGCGTGCGCTGTCGACCACGACCAGATAACGGCCCGCGATCGGCGTGATGTCGCGGTCGCGACGCAGCACCCACAACGACTTGCCGGCCTCGACACGCGCCTGATAATCGTCGTCGAGCAGGCCGTGACGATCGAAGAACGTGTTCAGCGACGCGGGAATCCGCACGCAGCCCTTCGAGTGCCGGATACCGAGCAGCGCTTCGAGCCGGTCGGGATCGGTCGCATGCATCTGGAAGCGCATCGGCGACACACCGCCCTTGCCCCAGCCGCGCTCGCCGTCCACCCAGCCGAAGTCGTAGATGCGCATGTCGCGGCGGCCGTAGCCGCGAATGCCGTTCTCGTTCGTCGTGCCTTCCGCGCGGAAATCCATGTTGTCTGGCGAGTGATGGAACACGCCGAGCGGCGTCAGGAAATGGTCGTACTTGCCCGGCAACCCGGTGCCGACCGGCGAAGCGCCGATCATCAGCCACGCGTTGGCTGGCGTTGCACGGAAGTAGATGAAGAGCGCCTGCACGTTCGGCGCGCGGTCGACCATCGCGACGTATTCGCCGGCGAGGTCGCCGAGTTCCGCATCGGCGAGCGCCTCCTGGAGCCGCTGGCCGTAGTCGCGCTGCTCGCTTGCGGGCACGTTCAGGCGCCGCGTGACTTCCTGCGTGAAGCGCTTGCGCATGTCGACCGCGCGCGCCGTCGCATTTTTTGCTTCTTCTGCCGATAGCGGCGGATGCCGGCGTGGCGGTGTCGGCGCGGGTGCTTCGGCCTCGCTCGCGGCGGTGGCGGAAGCGGGCGCAGCGGCGGAAGCGGCTGACGCGACGTCGGCAGCGGAAGTGCCAGAAGCAGTCGATGCACCCGATGCCGCGCTGGCAGGCTCCGCATGACGCTCGTGCGACGCTGCAGAAGCGGGCTGTACGGCCGACGCCCCCGACGACGCATGCGCAGGCGAGCCTCGTTGCGCATGAGACACCACCGACGCGGGCGGCGCAACTGATGAGGATGACGGAGCAACGGACGACGAAGGGCCGGACGCGGCAAACGCAGGCGGCCCGACAAGCACGGGAACGATCAGGGCAACAGCGAGCGACACATACGCGGCGACTGTGCGGGTACGGCAACGCGACTTCGAAATGGGCCGCGTCAGGCTGAAAGGCATCATACGTTCGAAGCCATCGGCCGATCCGGCCGCCGCATGCTGCAGTTGCGGGCGGCGCATCTTCCGCGCGAGCCATCGACACGTCCAGCGCATCGTGTGCGCCCGGCGCCGACGCCTCTTCGCGGCGGAGCCGTTCGCCGATGCAACGCGTACGGTCCGATGGCGGCTAATGAGTCGTCAGGCCCTTCATTCTACGCGTCCGCGGAGGAATCTTCAGCGAGGCAAGCCGCAGTTTTACGGGGATTTGCGCTTCGTCACGCTTTGTTTCAACTCGTTGCCGCACGCATCTTTCGATGCATGGCAATCTCGTTGGTTGCACATTCGAGTCCGACAAAAGGCGCTGCTTTTTCGCCGCGGTGCGATGGCTTCGCCGAATCGATTCGGAAACCGGATCATTCCCGACAAGCCGTACGCACCGGCCGCGCAGTGCGATGCGATCGCACGGCACGCATGCAGCACGAACCGTGCGACACGCGTGCACGATCACCGGTCACTTCGAGATGGCTTCGAGCGCGATACCCTTCGTGCGCGGCCCCATGAGCCCGATCGCGGCCATCACGATCACCATCGCGCCCGCGATGAACGCGAACACGCCGAAGGTGCCGAAGCCCTTCAGCACGGCCGCGATCACGAACGACGAGAAGATCGCCGAGAAGCGGCTCCACGAATAGACGAAGCCGACGGCCCGTGCGCGGATCGACGTCGGGAACAGCTCGGCCTGATATGCGTGGAAGCTGTACGACATGATGTTGCTGGCGAGCGTGAGGCCGATGCCGAGCACGATCAGGAATGCGCCGACCGTCGTCTGGCTGAACAGCAGCCCGCACACGACGATCGCCGCCGCCATCGCGACGATCACCGACTTGCGCTCGAAGCGGTCGGCGATCACGAGGCCGATCAGCGGGCCGACCGGCGCGGCGAGCGCGATCACGCTCGAATACATCAGGCTCGACGTGATCGTGATGCCCTGCTTGATCAGCAGCGTCGGCACCCAGTTCGCGAAGCCGTAGAAGCCGACCGTCTGGAACACGTTGAAGATCGTCATCATGATCGTGCGGTTGCGATACGGCTGCACCCACATGTCGCGGAAGCTGCCGCGCGGCGGCACGGGCTCGGCGGGCGCCGGCGGCGGCAGCGGCCGTCCGTATTCGGCTTCGACCTTCGCCTCGAGCGCGCGCATGATGCGGTCGGCTTCGTCGACCCGGCCCTGCTGCGCGAGCCAGCGCGGGCTTTCCGGCAATTCGCGGCGAATCCACCACACGAACAGCGCGCCATGCGCGCCGATCAGCACGACCCAGCGCCAGCCATCGAGGCCGAACGGCGCGTGCGGCACGAGCAGGTAGGCGAGGAACGCGACCACCGGCACCGCGACGAACCCGACCGCCTGCTCGCATGCGAACGCACGGCCGCGGATCTGCTTCGGCACGAGTTCGGAGATGTACGTGCCGATCGTCACCATCTCGACGCCGAGGCCGAGACCGACGACGAAGCGCCAGAAGTTCAGCCCGGTCGCGGTGTCCTGGAACGCCATCACGACGTTGGCGGCCGTGTACCACAGCAGCGACCACGTGAAGATCGCGCGGCGGCCGAAGCGGTCGGCGAGGAAGCCGCACGCGATCGTGCCGATGAAGAGCCCGGAGAACAGCGCTGCGATGAAGCTCGCGACGCCCGTGGTGCCGAACAGGCCATGTGTCGTCGCCGACAGGATGCCGCTTTTCACGAGGCCCGGCGCGACGTAACCGCTGTACAGCAGGTCGTAGAGCTCGAAGAAGAAGCCGAGGCTCAGCAGGACGACGAGCTTCCAGACGGCACGCGTGGGCGGGAGGCGGTCGAGGCGGGCCGAGATGGAGCCGGGGTCGACGGGAGGGGATTGGG
>NZ_QMFZ01000035.1:0-97046 GCF_003294055.1 Burkholderia reimsis | reverse complement strand
GGCGGGGGCCGGGCGGCCCATCGGGCCGGCGAGGCGGCGTGCCGGTGGCCGGCATGCCCGTGCGCCCGCGCGTGGCCGCCGCGGCGGTTGCGCCATTGTATCGGCCCCGCGCTCGCGTGCCGCTCATGCGCGCGTCAGGTGCGTGTACAGCGCGTGCGCGATCGCGATGTCCTCGAGCCCGAGGCCGATCGAGCGGAAGAATGCGTGACGCGCGTACGACGGTGCGGGGCAGGTGCCGGCGACGAGCGCGGGCAGGTCGCCGGCGATCCGCGCGGCTTCCCAGCCGTGCTCGGCCGTCGCGATCTGCATTTCGCCGGCGCTCGCGGGCGTCGTGTGCCGGTAGTCGCAGTACACGTCCATGCCGGGCAGCCACGCGGGCGGGATCTCGTGCGCGCGCGCGACGTTCGTGCTGATCGACGTGACGAGCGCGGGACGCGTGAGCATCCCGTCGCCGAGCACGGGCGTGCCCGACGACGTGCACAGCATCACGACGTCCGCGTCGCGCACGCAGGCTTCGACGCTCGCCGCGGCGCGTGCGCGCGGGTCGAGCTGCGCAAGCGCCGCCTGCTGCGCCGCGTCGCCGGCGAGCGCGGGCGAGTACACGCGGATCGTCTCCCAGTCGCGCAGTCCCGCGGTGTGCCGCAGATGCGCGAGGCCGACCGCGCCCGCGCCGACGATCGCGAGATGGCGCGCGTTGCGCGGCGCGAGACAATCGACCGCGAGCGCGGTCGTGCCGGCCGTGCGCTCGACCGTCAGCAGGCCCGCGTCGCACCACATCAGCGGCTGGCCCGTGCGCATCGACATCAGCGCGGTCCACGCGGTGACGATGGGCTTGCCGCCCGTCACGACATAAGGCGACAGCTTCGCGCCGAACACCTGCGCGTCGGCGAGCGCGCCCAGATACGTGATGAAGTCGCCGGCCTGCCCGGGAAACAGCGTGAGCGTTTGCGGCGGCTGCACCGCGCGCGCCGCGGCGAGCGACGCGAACATGCTGCGCAGCGTGCCGAGCACGTCGAGCGACGGCAGGGCCGCGCGCACCGCGGCTTCCTCGACGGTCAGCGGCAGGGTCGGGGCGGTTTGCGTCATGAGGACATCTCCGGTCGGGGCCGGACTGGACTGTCTCGAGCGACGTGTCCGGCTGTGTTCGTGATGGACGAAAAGTCTAATATAGACAAGCGAAATCGTGAGAATTTTTCTTTTCGAGACTGTGTGTCATCGCGAGATTCTGGAAAAACATCGATAAATCAAGGGTGTTTTCGATGTCGGGTGAATTTCAGACGACGCGTATCGGGGCACGATTCTCGTATCCCCTATAGTCTATCGTAGACTTTGAGTCTATATTTCGCGTGCAGGACACGATGCGCCGCCGCGTGGCGACCGCCTGCTTCGAATGCCGATCCGGCGCCCGGCCGCGACCGTCGTGTACCGATCTTCATCGCCTCAATCCAGAACGGAAGGACCGTCATGAACTGGAAGCTCTCCCTCTGCGCCGCTGCGGCGCTCGCCTGTGCGGCCGTCACGGCCCACGCCGAACAGACCACGTTGCGCTTCGGGATCGAAGCCGCCTATCCGCCGTTCGAGAGCAAGACGCCGGCCGGTCAGCTGCAGGGTTTCGACGTCGACATCGGCAATGCGGTGTGCGCGAAGCTGAACATGAAGTGCATGTGGGTCGAAAATTCGTTCGACGGCCTGATTCCGGCGCTGCAGGCGCGCAAGTTCGACGCGATCAATTCGGCGATGAACATCACCGCGAAGCGCAAGCAGAGCATCGACTTCACGCCGGCGATCTACGTGGTGCCGATCGTGATGGTGGCGAAGCACGGCTCGCCGCTGCGGCCCGACGTCGCGAGCCTGCGCGGCAAGCACGTCGGCGTGCTGCAGGGCTCGTCACAGGAGGATTTCCTGAAGGCGCACTGGGCCAACGCGGGTGTGGCCGTCGTGTCGTACCAGGATCAGGACCAGATCTACGCCGATCTCGTCGCGGGTCGTCTCGACGCGGCGGTGCAGGAAGCGCAGACCGCGCAGGACGGTTTCCTCGACAAGCCGGCCGGCCGCGACTACCAGATCGTCGGCGAGCCGCTGAAGGATCCGGCGACGCTCGGCGAAGGCACGGGCTTCGGGATGCGCAAGAACGACAAGGCGCTGCAGGCGAAGATCGTCGGCGCGCTCGACGCGCTGAAGAAGGACGGCACGCTCGGCGCGCTGTCGCAGAAGTACTTCAAGCGCGACATCGTCGCGAAGTAATGACCGCCGCGCGCCGGCCGCCGGGCCGGCGCGTGCCGCATCGAATCTCGACGCAGTACGGGGAACCATGGATTTCGACGTCATCGTTCTGGGGGCCGGCATCGTCGGCGTGTCGTCGGCGCTGCATCTGCAGGATCGCGGGTTGCGCGTCGCGCTCGTCGACCGGCGCGCGCCCGGCGAGGAAACGAGCCACGGCAATGCGGGGCTGATCGAACGCTCGTCAGTCGTGCCGTACGCGTTTCCGCGCCGGCTCGGCACTTTGCTGCGCTATGCGCGCAACCGCTCGGTCGATCTCTACTGGGACTACCGCGCGCTGCCCGCGTATGCGGGCTGGCTCGCGCGCTTCTGGCGCGAATCGTCGCCGCAGCGGCTCGCGGCCGCCGCGCGCGACCTGCTGCCGCTCGTCGCGGCGAGCGTCGTTGAACACGACGCGCTGCTCGCGCGTACCGATGCGCAGCCGCTCGTGCACGACGGCGGGTGGATCGAAGCGTTCCGGTCGCCCGCGCTGTTCGATGCGGAAGCGCGCGTGCAGCAGCGCGTGGCCGACGCGCACGGGCTGCGGATGACGGTGCTCGACGCACGTGCGTTGCGCGCGACAGAGCCCGGCGTCAGCGACGCGTTCTGCGGCGCATTCCACTGGCAGGATCCGAAGACCGTGTCGAGCCCGGGCGGGCTGACCAAGGCCTACGCGCGGTTGTTCGAGCGCGACGGCGGCACGTTCGTGCGCGGCGATGCCAAGACGCTCGTGCAGGTGGAGGACGGCTGGCAGGTCGGTACCGAACATGGGCCGGTCTCGGCGCGCTCGGCGGTGGTCGCGCTCGGGCCGTGGTCCGATCACGTATTCGCGCCGCTCGGCTACCGGATTCCGCTGCGCGCGAAGCGCGGCTACCATATGCACTACCGGCCGACGCGTGCACCGTTGAACGTGCCCGTGTGCGATACCGAGGAAGGTTTCGTCGTCGCGCCGATGGAAGGCGGACGGCTGCGGCTCACGACCGGCGTCGAGATCGCGCTGCGCGGCGCACCGCCGACCGGCGTGCAGCTCGCGCGTGCGGAGCCGCTGGCGCGCGACGCGTTCGGCATCGGCGAGCGGCTCGATCCCGAGCCGTGGCTCGGGATGCGGCCGTGCACGCCCGACATGCGCCCGGTGATCGGGCCCGCGCCGCGCCATCGCCACCTGTGGTTTGCATTCGGCCATTGTCACCACGGGCTCACGCTCGGCCCCGCGACCGGGCGCCTGCTCGCCGAAATGATGACGGGCGCGCCGACCTATATCGATCCCCATCCGTACCGGCCCGCACGCTTCGGCTGATCCCGCGGCGCGCGCAGCCTCGCGCGCGCCGGTTGCGACGCGGCCTTTACAATGTTTCATTCTGCTATCCGAATTACCGGAAATCACGCAATCGGAAATGATCTGCGTAATCGGCAAGAAAGATGATCGCCAAATAAAGAAAATCAGCAAATCGGCGATTTATCAATGCATTTTCATTTTGCTGAAATGTGTAATCGGCCGCCGTTCGTGACGGTCTGATGCACCGCGCCGCCAGCGCGTTCCGGTGTTACGCGGAATGTACCGGAACACGTTACCACGGGGCTCGCAAACGTTACGTTACATCCGGGCTACGCTGCCCATTTTCATCAGATGATTGCGATGACGCAGTCATGCTTTTCGTCTGAAATCGATTAAAAAAGCGTTATTGCTTGCCAATAGACAGACGAATCAATCCGGTTTTTAGAATTGGCACACTTCGTGCAATCCGTCCCCATGCTTTATCAACGTTGTGCCAACCGAGATGGGGAAAAACAAAGATGGGACAAAATCTGAAATTGACGGGTGCAGCGCTGTCGGTCGCGACGGTGTTCGGGGTACTGGCTTCGGGTTCCGCGGTGGCGGGGCCCCTTGATGGGCTGCCGATCCCGCAAGTGATCGTCAACCCGCCGACGAACAGCGTCTCGGTCGGGCTGGTCGCGACGGGGACGTCGCCGCTGGGTTCGGTCACCGTGGCGGCGGGCGGGGCGGGCGCGATCCAGACGTCCCTTGGCGATCCCGGCCAGGCACTGTCGGGCGCCGTGGGGGCGGTGACGGGTGCTCTCGGCGGTGGCGGCGGCACGGTGCAGCCGCTCGCGCCGGTTCAGGGTGTGGTGAACCAGGTGACGGGTGCGCTGAGCGGCGGCAACCCGGCTGGCGCGTTGAGCGGTGCGCTGAATACGGCGACGGGTGCGTTGGGCAATGCGGTTGGCACGGTGACGGGGGCACTGGGCAATGTCGGCGGCGGGGCGAATCCGCTGGCGCCGGTTCAAGGTGTCGTCAATCAAGTGACAGGCGCACTCGGCGGTGGTAACCCGGCCGGGGCGTTGACGGGTGCACTCGGTACGGTGACCGGCGCGCTGGGCAACGTCGGTGGTGGCGCGAATCCGCTGGCGTCGGTGCAGGGCGTGGTGAATCAAGTCACGGGCGCACTCGGTGGCGGCAACCCGGCAGGTGCGTTGACGGGGGCCCTTGGCACGGTGACGGGGGCGCTGGGCAACGTCGGCGGCGGGGCGAATCCGCTGGCGCCGGTTCAAGGTGTCGTCAATCAAGTGACGGGTGCACTCGGCGGTGGTAACCCGGCTGGTGCGTTGACGGGTGCACTCGGTACGGTGACCGGTGTGCTGGGCAACGTCGGTGGTGGCGCGAATCCGCTGGCGCCGGTGCAGGGCGTGGTGAATCAAGTCACGGGCGCACTCGGCGGTGGCAACCCGGCCGGTGCGTTGACGGGGGCACTCGGTACGGTGACCGGTGCGCTGGGCAATGTCGGTGGTGGCGCGAATCCGCTGGCGCCGGTTCAAGGTGTCGTCAATCAAGTGACCGGCGCACTCGGCGGTGGCAATCCCGCTGGTGCGTTGACGGGTGCGCTCGGTACCGTGGCGGGTGAGCTCGGTGCTGGCAATCCGGCCGGCACGGTAAGCGGTGCAATCGGCAACGTGACGGGGGCGCTCGGCGCATTGGGCGCTATCGGCGGCGGCAATCCCGCGGGTGCGCTGACCGGCGCACTGAACACGGCGACCGGGACGCTAAGCAACGCACTCGGTACCGCAACGGGCGCGCTCGGCGGCGGCAACCCCGCAGGCGCACTGACCGGCGCACTCGGTACGGTCACGGGCGCACTGGGCGGTATCGGCGGCGGTTCGAACCCGCTGGCCCCGGTGCAAGGTGTCGTGAACCAGGTCACGGGTGCGCTCGGCGGCGGCAATCCGGCAGGCGCACTGACCGGCGCACTCGGTACGGTCACGGGCGCACTGGGCGGTATCGGCGGCGGTTCGAACCCGCTGGCCCCGGTCCAAGGCGTCGTGAACCAGGTCACGGGTGCGCTCGGCGGCGGCAACCCCGCAGGCGCACTGACCGGCGCACTCGGCACGGTCACGGGCGCACTGGGCGGCATCGGCGGCGGCTCGAACCCGCTGGCCCCGGTGCAAGGTGTCGTGAACCAGGTCACGGGTGCGCTCGGCAGCGGCAACCCGGCAGGCGCGCTGACCGGCGCACTCGGCACGGTCACGGGCGCACTGGGCGGCATCGGTGGCGGCGCGAACCCGCTGGCCCCGATCCAGAACGTCGTCGACCAGGTCACCGGTACGCTCGGCAGCGGCAACCCGGCTGGCACGCTGAGCAACGCGGTCAACACGATCACGGGCACGCTCGGCAACGTCGGCGGCGCGGGCAGCCCGCTGGCGCCGGTGCAAGGTGTCGTCACGCAGCTCGCGGGCACGCTCGGCGGCTCGGATCCGCTGGCGCCGGTGCAAGGCGCCGTGAACCAGGTCGTCGGCACGCTGTCCGGCGCCGGTGGCGGCAGCCCGATCGCGCCGATCACGAACCTCGTCAACGGCCTGCAGAACGCACTGCCGACGGGCGGCAACGCGGCTGGCGCGCTGACCGGTGCACTCGGCTCGGTGACGGGCGCACTCGGCAGCCTTGGCAACCTTGGCGGCTCGAATCCGCTGGCGCCGGTGCAGGGTGTCGTGAACCAGGTCGTCGGCACGCTGGGCAACAGCAATGCGGTCGGCACGGCCACGAACGCACTGGGTAACGCGGTCGGCTCCGTCGTGGGCGCACTCGGCAACCTCGGCGGCACGAACCCGCTGGCGCCGGTGCAGGGCGTCGTGAGCCAGGTGGTCGGCACGCTCGGCAACCTCGGCGGGTCGAACCCGCTGGCGCCGGTGCAAGGCGTCGTGAACCAGGTTGTCGGCACGTTGTCGGGCGCGGCGGGCAACAACCCGATCGCACCGATCACGAACCTCGTGAGCGGCCTGACGGGCGGCAGCAACGCGGCCGGCGCACTGACCGGTGCGCTCGGTTCGGTGACGGGCGCACTCGCGAACGGTCCGGTGGCCCTCGGGCAGGCGGCCGGCGCGCTGTCGGGCGCGGCCGGTTCGACGGCAGCGGCGGGCGGCAGCCTGCTCGGCTCGGGCGCGAACGCGGCCGGCGGCACGGCGGGTGCGGTTGGCTCGCTGCTGACGACGGGCGGCAACGCGACGGCGACTGTCGTCAACGCGGTCGGCACGACGGTGGGCACGGCGCTCGGCTCTGCGCCGGGCCTGTCGGTCACGCCGCATTCGGGCAACAGCGCGCCGGGCAACCCGCTCGCACCGGTGTCGTCGCTGCTCCAGTCGCTGACGGGCGCACTGCCGAAGTAATCGGCCGGACACGCACGGCGGCGCGAGATCGGCCGCCGTGCGCAACGGGTCGCGCAACGCGGCATGACAGGGATGTCATGCCGCGTTGTCCTTTTTGGGGCGCGCTTTCTTTTGTCGCATGAATGGTCGCGGCATGAACGGCCGCGGCCGACGCGGAATAATCGGCCTCCTTCGTCCGTTTACATACCGAATCCCGGCAGCGCCGGCCGGCGGGATAATGGTCGTGACGAAGCCGATCGTTCCTGCCGGTGCCGCCGTGTCGCGATGCCGTGCCAAGGAGAAAGGACATGAAACGGATACTCGTTGCCGCCGCGCTGACGGCGGCTATCGTGCGGCCGGCTGCCGCGGAACCGCCCCGTGCCGGCGACGGCAAACTGGTCGACGAAGATCACATGACGCTCTACGTGTTCGATCGCGACGCGCCCGGCAAGAGCGCCTGCGACAGCGCGTGCGCGGCCAACTGGCCGCCCGCGCTCGCCGACGCGTACGACAAGGCCGCGGGTGCGCTGAGTCTCGTCGCGCGCGACGACGGCCGCAAGCAATGGGCGTATCGCGGGCGCCCGCTGTATCGCTGGAAGCAGGATCACAAGCCCGGCGACGCGGGCGGCGACGGGATCGGCGGCATGTGGCACGTTGCGCGCCCGTGACCGCGTGGCGGTGCGCGAGGCATCCTGATGAGCTATGAATCGGATCTGCTGGTGTGGCTGCCGCATCTCACGCGCTATGCGCGTGCGCTGACGGGCGACCGCGCCTGGGCGGACGATCTCGTGCAGGACACGCTCGAGCGTGCACTGAACCGCCCGCCGCGCGATGGCGGCAACCTGCGCGCGTGGCTGCTGACGCTGCTGCGGCACCGCTTCATCGACCAGTTGCGCGCGCGGCACGAGATCGCGGTCGACGATGCGACGGCGCCGTGGCAGACGATGGCCGCGCCGGCCGGCGAGATCGGCGGGCTGGTGCTGCGCGACGTGCAGCGCGCGCTGTACCGGCTACCGGTCGAGCAGCGCGAGGTGTTGCTGCTGGTCGCGCTCGAGGAGTTGAGTTATCGCGATGCCGCACAGGTGCTCGGTGTCCCGGTGGGAACGGTGATGTCGCGCCTCGCACGGGCGCGCGGGCAGATGCGCGCGATGCTGTCGGACGAGCCGTCGGCGCACGGCACGCCCGCGTTACGGGTGATCGGGAAGACATGATGGACGAACCGCGCAAACATTCGAACGACGAACGGGACGACGATGCGTCGGCGCAACTGCTGTCCGCGTTGCTGGACGGCGAGCTGTCCGGGCGCGAGCGAAACGAGATGCTCGAGCGGGTGCGGGCCGATCCGGAGGAGGCCGAACGATTCGCGCATTACCGGGCGCAGCGCGACGCACTGCAGGCGCTGTTTCCGCTGCCGGGTGCCGCGCCCGCGCTGTTCGTGCAGCGCCGCGCGCCGCGTCGGAGCGGGATCGCCTATGCGCTCGCGGGGCTCGCGGCCGGGCTGCTGATCGGCATCGCGCTGCATGCGGGCTGGGTCGCGCTCGACAGCGAACCGGCGTTCGCCGCGCGCGCGGATGTCGCGTACGCGACGTACGTGGCCGATCGCGAACATCCGGTCGAAGTCGGAGCAGGCGACTCGGAACGCCTCGCCGGGTGGCTGTCCGCGCGTCTCGGGCGGCCCGTGCGCGCGCCGTCGCTCGACGAATACGGCTACGCGCTGCTCGGCGGCCGGCTGCTCCCGGGCGGCGCGGGGCCGGCCGCGCAACTCATGTACCAGCGCGCGGACGGCGAGCGCGTGACGCTGTACATGACGGCCTACGACGCACGGCGCGTCGCACCGCGGGCGATGTCGGCCGGCGACCGCTACACGTATTTCTGGTCGGATCGCGGGATGGGCTACGCATTGTCCGGCCGGGGCGATGAACGGCGCCTGCGCGAACTCGCGATCGAAGCGTGCGGTGAGCTCGGCGGCCAGACCGACGCGTGGAAGGGGTGACGCGCGCGGCGCCGGTACGGAGCAAGCGATGAAGATGACGATGACGATGACGAAGGGGCTCGTGCTGATCCCGTTGCTGGCGGCACTCGCCGCGGGCATCGCGCTTGCCCGGGCGGAGGGTGACGCACCCGTGCGCGTGCCCGTCGACGCCGACGGCGTGCAGCGGGTCGCGATCGTCGGCGGCAGTTATTTCTTCCGGCCGAACCACGTGATCGTGAGGGCGAACGTGCCGGTCGAGCTGACCGTGTCGGCCGAGCCCGGCCTGGTGCCGCACAGCTTCGAAATCGATGCGCCGCAGGCCGGCATCGCGGTGCACACGGAACTCGGCACGACGCCGAAGACGTTTCGCTTCACGCCTGCGCAGCCGGGCCGGTTCGCCTACTATTGCACGCATCGGCTGCTGTTTTTCAGCAGCCATCGCGAGCGCGGGATGGAAGGCGTGCTCGATGTCGAGGCGGCGCCGTGATCGCCGCGTTGCTGACCGCGAGCCTGATAGGAGCGAGCATGACCGCCGATCCCGTGACCATCGCGCAGGCGCATTTCGACCACGTCCGCTCGTACCGCGCGACGATCCGCTCGTCCGCGCGCAGCGGCGAACATACGGAATTCCGTTACGCGTACCTGAAACCGGGCTTCGTCCGGATGGATTTCGTGTCGCCGCATCACGGCGCGGTGCTCGCGTACGATCCCGGCGACGGCAAGGTGCGGCTGCGCCCGTTCGGCGCGCATGCGCCGCCCGCGCTGACGCTGTCGCCGTCCAATCCGCTCGTGCGCGACCGCAGCGGCCACCGGGTCGACCGGTCCGACGTCGGCGAACTGTTGCGCAACGTTCATGCGCTGCAGGAGGGCGGCTCGACGGTGACCGAAGGTGAGGAGGCCGTCGGCGGCCGGACCGCGCTGCGCGTGTCGGTCACGGGCGCGCCCGCGCATGCGGTCGACGGCGTGCATCGCTACCGGCTCTGGCTGGATACCGAGGACGGTTTTCCGCTGAAGGTCGTCAGCTTCGCGGACGATGGCGACGTGCCGCTGGAGACCGTGACGCTCGACGACGTCGAGATCGACGTCGCGTTTCCCGAACGTTTCTTCGCGCCCTGAGCGGTGCGCTGACTCATGCCCCTGACGGGCATGCCGGAGGCCGCATGGCGGAATACCGGTTCTCGACGACCTGGCGCGTGGACGCGCCGCTCGCGGCGGTGTGGGACGCGATCTACCAGGTCGACCGCTGGCCCGACTGGTGGAAGGGCGCCGTGCGTACCGTCGAGATCGAGCCGGGCGACGTGCGCGGCGTCGGCGCGCTGCACCGGTACACGTGGAAGGGCGCGCTGCCGTACCGGCTGACCTTCGACATGCGCGTGCGACGCGTCGAGCCGCGTCATGCGCTCGAAGGCCGCGCGAGCGGCGCGATCGAGGGCGACGGATGCTGGTCGTTCGCCGCCGACGGCGCACGCACGATCGTGCGCTACGACTGGCACATCCGCACGCACGTGCGCTGGATGAACCGGCTGGAGCCGCTGGGTCGACCGCTGTTCCGATGGAATCACGACGTCGTGATGCGCGAAGGCGCGAAAGGGCTTGCGCGGCTGCTGGGCGCGGCCGTCGAGACGGACGGCCGGACTTTCCGGCCGTTGCCGGATGCGGGTTGCGCCGATGCCTGAACGCGCGTGAACGCGTGTAAAAGTGCCGAACGCCAACCGCCAACCGCCAACCGCCAACCGCCAACCGCCGCACCGCGCTGCTCAGCGCGCGTACGCCATCACCGCGCCATCCACCACCAGCGCGACACGTTCGCCCACGGCCGGACACCGGTGTCCCGGCACGCGTGCGCGCACGAGCACGTCGGGATCGGCATCGAGGCGCACGACCACGTCGGCATCCTGGCCCGCGAACTGCGCGGCTTCGACGCGCGCCGTATGGCCGCGCGCGGTATCGGCCTGCGTGACCGGCACGATGCCGATCTGCTCGGGACGCAGCATCGCGTCGGCCGGCCCGTCGGGCAGCGGCGCGACGAGCGGCAGTTCGCCGAGCGCGCAGGCGATGCGCATGCTGCGCACGCGGCCGGCGAGCAGCACGGCCTGCCCGACGAACGACGCGACGTCGCGCGTGACCGGCTGCCGGTACAGCGTCTGCGGCGCGGCGGTTTGTACGAGGCGGCCGTGCCACATCACCGCCACTTCGTCGCCGAGCGTCATCGCCTCGGGCTGGTCGTGCGTGACGAGCACCGATGTCGCACCCGCCGCGGCGAGCGCATCCGCGACCGCGCCGCGCGTTTCGTGGCGCAGCGACGTGTCGAGCGCGGAGAACGGTTCGTCGAGGATCACGAGCGATGGTTCCGGCGCGAGCGCGCGGGCGAGCGCGACGCGCTGCTGCTGGCCGCCCGACAGTTGCTGCGGCGCGCGGCTCGCATACGATGCGGGCAGCCCGACCATCTCGAGCAGTTCGTCGACGCGATGATGGCGCCGCCGCGCCGCGCGCGGCAGCCCGAACGCGATGTTGTCGGCCACCGACAGATGCGGAAACAGCGCGCCTTCCTGCGGCACGTAACCGATCCGGCGTGCCTCGGGCGGCAGGTGCAGGTCGAGCGCGGCCACGCGGCGCCCGTCGATTTCGACGGTGCCGCGCTCGGCGCGCTCGAAGCCGCACAGCACGCGCAGCAGGGTGGTCTTGCCGCTGCCGGACGGGCCGAGCAGCGCGAGGCGCGAACCGCGCCGCACCGTGAGGTCGATGTCGTGCAGGACGGTATGCGATCCGAACGATTTGGACAGGCCGCGGATGCGTAGTTCACTCATGGGCGGTTCCGGGGAAAAAGGGCGGCGCTCAGTTGCGCACCGACGCGCGGCCGAGCAGCAGGAACAGCAGTCCCGATGCGCCGAGCGACAGCGCGACGAGCAGCGCCGCATAGGGCGCCGCGGCGGCGAACGCGAGCGTCGCCGTATCGCTCCACACCTGCGTCGCGAGCGTGCGGGTGCCGATGGGCGACAGCAGCAGCGTCGCGTTGAGTTCCGTCACGACCGAGATGAACACCATCGTCGCGGCCGCGCCGAGGCCGGGTGCCGCGAGCGGCAGCACCACACGCGTGAGCGTCGCTCGCCAGCCGAGGCCGAGCGAGCGCGCGGTTTCCTCGAGCCGGACCTGCACGTGCGACAGCGCGGCGCGCACGCTGACGACCGCGAGCGGCAGGAACAGGATCGCGTACGCGGCGACGAGCGCCGGTGCGCTCTGGTAGAGCGGCTGCAGCAGCCGCACCGTGATCGACACGATCGCCAGCGCGACGACGATGCCCGGCACGCCCTGCACGGTCATCGCCGTGCGCTCGAGGAGGGTGGCGACGCGGCCCGGATAACGGACCAGCAGGAACGCGAGCGGCAGCGCGAGCAGCGTCGTGACGGCCGCCGCCGCGAGGCCGTAGCCGGACGACGCGAGCGCGGCCTGCCACAGCAGCTCGGGCGACACGTCGGCGGGCGTGACGGCGGCAGCACCCTGTTGCGTGAGCCAGTAGCCGATCATCGCGAGCGGCACGCCGAGCGTCGCTGCTGCGAGCGCGGCGAACGCGACGGTGACGGGGCCGCGCAGGTTGCCGAGCGGATAACGCATCGCGACGCGGCGTGCGGCGCGGTGCGTATGACCGTAGCGCGCATGGCCGCGTGCGCGAGCCTCGATCGCGAGGCACAGCAGGCACAGCGCGATCAGCACGCAGCCGAGCAACGACGCGCCGCCGCCGTCGAACGCGGTGCGGTATTCCGCATAGATCTCGGTCGTGAACGTGCGAAAGCGCAGCAACTGGAATGCGCCGAACTCGGACAGCACGCCGAGCGCGACGAGCAGCATCCCGCCGCACAGCGCGGGGCGCAGCTGCGGCAGCACGACGCGGAAGAAGGTATGCCACGGCGAGCAGCCGAGCGTGCGCGCGCTTTCCTCCAGCGCGGGGTCGAGTTCGCGCAGCGCGGCGGCCACCGGCAGGTAGACGAGCGGGAAGTACGCGGAGGTCAGCACGATCAGCGCGCCGAGGAAATCCTGCAGGTCGAGGCTCAGCGACACCCACGCATAGCTCGTGATGAACGGCGGCACCGCGAGCGGCGCGGCCGCCAGCGCGGTCCACAGCGGCCGGGCCGGCAGGTCGGTGCGCTCGATGAACCACGCGAGCGCCGTGCCGAGCAGCGTGCACGCGAGGGTCGCGGCGAGCGTGATCGACAGCGTGTTGACGAGCAACTCGCCGACGAGCGGGCGCCACAGCAGCTCGATCGCATCGTCGACGCCGAAGGTGGCCGCGCGGTACAGCGTGAAGCCGAGCGGCAACAGGATCGCGAGCGGCCCGCACGCGGCCGCGGCGACGAGCGCGCGCGACGGGCGCCGCCGTGTCGCGGTGCGCTCGCCGTCGCGCGCGGTGCGCGCCGTGCGGGACACGGCGTCGCTCATGCTCAGAGGAGGCCGGCCTGACGCAGCAGCTTGCCGGCCTGGCTGTCGTCGCCGAGCTGTTCGAACGTCAGCGCCGGCGGGCTCAGTTCGTTGAACGGTTTCAGGATCGGATCGGGAGCGACGCCCGGATGCAGCGGATACTCGAAGCTGACATGGCCGCCCGCCATCAGCTTCTGCGCGCGCTCGCTGACGAGATACGCGACGAACTTCTGCGCTTCCGGCTGGTGCTTCGACGCTTTCAGCACCGCGGCGCCGGACACGTTGACGGCACCGCCGACGTCGCCGTGGCCGAAGTGGTGGATCGCGCTGCGCGTCGACTTGTCGCCGAGTTCCGCGTGCAGGCGGTCCCAGTAGTAGTTGTTGACGATGCCGGTCAGCACGCCGCCGCGGTTGACGGCCGCCGTCACGCCTTCGTCGTCGTCGAAGATCTGCGCGTTGGCCTTCAGGCCCTTCAGCCATTGCAGCGTCGCGGCCTCGCCATGCAGCGCGAGCACCGCGCTCACGAGCGGCAGGAAGTCCGCGTCGCTCGGCGCGACGCCGACCTTGCCCTTCCATTCGGGCTTCGCGAGATCGAGCAGCGACGCGGGCAACTGCTGCGGCTGGATTTTCGCGGTGTTGTAGACGAGCACGTTCTCGCGCGCGAGCACGCCGACCCAGTTGCCGTCGGCCGGGTTGAAGCGCGCGGGCACCGACTGCAGCGTGGCGCCGTCGGTCTTCGCGAACAGGCCCTTGCGATCGAGCAGCACGAGCTCCGGCGAGTTTTCGGTGAAGTACACGTCGGCCGGCGTGCGGTCGCCTTCCGCGACGATCTGCGCGGCGAGCGCGGGGCCCTCGCCCGAGCGCACCTTCACGGTGATGCCGCTCTGTGCTTCGAAGTCCTTGACGAGCTGGTTCACGACTTGCTCGTGCTGCGCGTTGTACAGCGTGAGCGTCGCGGCATGCGTGCGGGTGGCGTGCAGCGCGCCGGTCAGCATCAGCGCGGCGGCCGCCGCGGAAATCAGGTGCCGCAGCGGGCGGCTAACGGGTGTAGTGATCATGTCGTTTTCAGCAGTTTGCATCCGGCCGGGCCGGAAAAGGTGTGCGTTGGCTGGCGTGGCGCGACGTCATGCCTCGAACAGTGCGGCGCCGATGTACGAACCGGGTTGCGCGCCCGGCGGGCACGCGAAGATCGCGCTGCCGACGTGCGTGGTGAACTGGTTCATGATGTCCAGCTTCGAGAGCTTCTCGTTGATCGGAATGAAGCCCTTGCGCGGGTCGCGCTGGTGCGCGACGAACATCAGCCCCGCGTCGTACTCGGTCTGCTGGCGCCACGGCGGCCAGCGCTCGATGTAGAAGCTCGTGCTGTCGTTGTACGAGTACGCGCGGCGCAGGATCTGCGCGCCGTTGTTGACCTGCGGCGATGCGAGGCGCGCGTGCGAGTTGTCGGGGATCACCGGGTTGCCGTCCTTGTCGGCCGCGTCGAGGTCGAGCGCCTCGAACTCGTGCTTCTGGCCGAGCGGCGCGCCGCTGTACTTGTGGCGGCCGACCACCTGTTCCTGGAAACCGAGTTCCGTGTTGTCCCAGTGTTCGAGCGTGATGCGGATCCGGCGCACGACCGTATAGGTGCCGCCGTTCATCCATGCCGGGCCTTCGCTGCCGGCCCACACGAATTCGTTCATCGCGGCCGGATCGGACATCGGCGGATTCATCGTGCCGTCCTTGAAGCCCATCAGGTTGCGCGGCGTCTCGCCGGGCTTGCCCGACGTGAAGCCGGCCTGGCCCCAGCGCATCTGCGTTGCGTTTGCGCCGAGCCGCACGAGCTGGCGCACGGCGTGGAATGCGACCTGCGCGTCGTCCGCGCATGCCTGGATGAACAGGTCGCCGCCGGTCTTCTCGGGCAGCAACTGGTCGCCGTTGAAACGCGGCAGGTCGACGAGCGCGGCGGGGCGATGCTTCGCGAGGCCGTAGCGGTCCTTGCCCGCGAGCGCGAACAGTCCGGGCCCGAAGCCGAACGTGATGGTCAGGCGCGCGGGGCCGAGGCCGAGCGCGTCGCCCCCGTCGGCCGGCGCGACTTCGTCGCCGCCCGTCGCGGCGAGCGGTTGCGCGGTGTCGCCGCGCGTCATCCGCGCGGCGGCGTCGGTCCAGGTCTTCAGCAGCGCGATGACGTCCGCGCGCTGCGCCGTCGTCAGGTCGAGCGCCGCGAAATACGCGTGGCGCTGCTGCGGCGTCGTGATGCCGCTCTGGTGCTGGCCGTAGAACGGCTCGACGCCATCGTGCGCGGGGGCCGGTGCGGCGGCGGGGGCATCCGCCGCCTTCGCGGCCGGCATCGACGCCGCCGCGAGGCCGGCGGCCACCGCGGCGCCGCCCGCCTTCAGGAAGCCGCGCCGTGCGGGGCGCGGCGGCTGGTTGTGATCGTCTGCCATGGTTCGTTCCGTTACTTCGCGAGCAACAGCGTGTTGACGTCGTCCGCGACGTAGTAGAAGCCGTCGCCCTCGGGCGTCATCGCGATGCCGAACAGGTTGCCGTTGCCGGGGGGCGACTGTGCCTTGTCGGTGTTGATCCAGCGCGCGTAGAGCTGCTTGCCGGCGACCGGGTCGATCTCGACGACCTGGCCGTTCTGCGCGTTGGTCGCGAGCAGGTGGCCGTTCGGTGCGGTCGCGAGCGCGAGCGGGCGGCGCAGGAAGCCGTCGGCGGTGACCTGGCGGCCGACGCCCGCGCTGGTGTCGCGCGTGAGCGGATCGTCGATCTCGACGATCCGGTTGCCGATCGCGTCCGACACGTACAGCTTCTTCTGGTCGCCGGACAACGCGAGGCCGGTCGGGCCGACCAGGAACACGCCCTTGTCGGCCTGCGCGCCGAGGCCGCTCGCGACGACCGTTTCCTGCTTGATCACGGGCGGCTTGCCCGCCGGCACGTCGAGATCGAGGCGCAGTACAGTCGCCTGCTTGTAGACGGGCGGGTTGCCGTCGGCGCGGCCGACGCCGAAGCCGGCCATGCTGACGAACAGCGTCGCGCTGTCGCCGCGATCGACCACGGCCATGTTGCCCCACGGGTCGTTGATGTTCGGGGTCGACCACGTCGATGCGATCTTGCCCTGCGGATCGAGCACGATCAGGCAGCCGGCCCCCTTGGTGTTCGTCGTGCCGTCGTTGCTCGGCGTGCTGCCGACGATCACCCAGCCGGATTTGAGCATCGTCATCGCCGTCGACAGGCCGATGCCGCCCGGGCACGCCTTCAGGTCCCGCGGGATCGATGCGAACAGGCTCAGCTGCTTCGTCGACGGGCGGTAGTCGACGATCGTGCTGCCGGTACCTTGCAGGTTCGCCGAGTTGTTGAAGTTGTCGACGAGCACGTCGCCCGCCTGGATCGTGCCGGCCGACACCGGCGCGACCGCGATCGCGTACGGGTTCTGGTCGCCGTTGTCGGGCACCGTGTTGACGAGCGTGGTGTGGCGATGCAGCGTCTCGAGGAAACCTTGCGGCTCGGCGAGTGCGCCGGCGGCGGCCGTCAGGGCGGCGGCGGCCAGTGCGCCCGTCGCGAGGCGGCGAAGCGGGGCGGATTGAATCATGTGAATCTCCTGGAGGGCGCGCCGTCCGGGCGGCGCGCGAAAAACGGGTAGCGTGGGCGCGTCGCTCAGAACGTGATCGTCGTTCGCGCGCCGAGCACGAACGTGTTGCGCAGCGGCTGCGTCGCGTCGCTCGGGTTCTGGCCGGCGCCCGCGTTGAACGTGTACTGCGCGTCGGCCTGGACGATCCACCACGGGTTCACCTGGTACTGGTAGGTCGCCTCGAGCGTCGTCTCGCGGGTGCGCACGCCGTACGGGCCGGTCGCGAACGTCCGCGCGGCCTGGTCGAGGTCGGTCACGTGGTTGCCGACCTGGATGTACGTGACGCCGAGGCCGACGCTGTCGTTGTCGCGGCCTTCGAACGGCGCCTTCAGCACGATCCCCGCATTGGCCGAGAAGCTCACCAGGTTGCGGTCGCCCGGCGCACCCATCACGCGCGCGAACACGCCGAGGCTGCGCGGGCCGGTCGGGTCGGGGCGCCAGATCATCTGGTCGGCCACCGCGTAGAAGCTGTAGTCGCCATGGTGCTGCTGCGCGTTGCCGTTCGACGCGGGATCGGAGAGCGACAGCCCGTCGGTGCTCACGTTCTGGTCCGCGAAGCGGCCGTTGTGATACCAGACGCCGATCTTGTAGGTGCCCGGCAGCCCGTTCGAGCGGCCGGTGTCCATTTCGCCGTCGGACGGCTGGTTCAGCGCGTACTGCAGCTCGCCGATATAGAGCGTGCCGTTGTGCAGGTTGAAGTTGGTGCCGCTGAGGTTGTTCGGGTTGTTGCCGAGCGGATCGCCGTCGAACACGCCCGCGAGCGCGGTGAGCTTCGGCGTGATCTGCGCGCGCACGCGTACGCCGAGGCCCGCGAGCGGATACGCGGGGCCGCCGTTGGGCAGGTCGTAAGACGGCAGCGCGGGCCAGCCGAACATCGTGTTGACGAACGTGTTCGCATACGTGCTGACCATGAATTCCTGGTCCAGGCTCTGCTGGCCGATCTTCACGTCGACGCGCTTGTCGAGGAACGACTGCTGGTACCACAGCTCCCACAGGCGCGTCGTGCCCTGCGCCTCGATGCCGCTCGCGGTGTTGAGTGTGCCGAGGTTCCGCGCGCTCAGGTTGGTGCCGTGGATCTGCAGCGCGCTGACGTTGAACGTGCCGCCGGCCAGGCCGATCGCCTTCTGCGTGTCGACCGTCAACGTGGCCGTCGTCAATCCGTCGTAGGCGCCGCCGCGGTTCAGGCCGCCGCGCAGGTTCGCGAGGTATTCGCTGGTTTCGGTGATCTGCAGCGTCGCGCCGTACTTGCCGAGCCACGGGCGGATGCCGCCCATGTCGCCGAGCAGGCTCTGGCGCGTCCAGATGCCGGTCCACATGTTGGTCGGCTTCGCCTGGATCGAGAGGTCGGCTTCGGGCGCTTCGGGTTGTGCGTCGACGGGTACGTCGGCGAAAGCGGCGCCGCTCGCGAACGACGCGCATGCAAGGATGGCCGCGCAGGCGGCGGGGCGCATCCGGGCACGGACGCTGTCTCCCTGGAACGACGCAAACTTCATATCAAATCCATGGTTTTAATTAGTGTGGAGTCCTGCTTGTCGGCCGCTGTCCGGACGCTCGGCTCCGACTGGCCGGGGCACGAAGAAAAGCGCAACGCGGCGCATCGTAGGAGTGTCAAATGGGAAAGTCAATGTAAACGAGAATGATTCGCATTAAATTACCGAATGTAATCCAGGGGCTTACGGACAGGGCGTTTGGCGTGTTTAGTGCAGAGGTAAACCGTAAATATCGGCGTAATGAAAATGAATGCTTCGATGCGAAGCGATGGATCCGCGGGGCGGGGCACGGGAGGCATCCGGCTGGTGCCGGAGGGAGCGTGTCAGCGGACGGAAGCGATGCCGTTACGGAAGTTTTTGTGTGATGACGTCGATCGCAGGAACTCCGTGCTTTCCCGGTGTCCCAACGGGGCTGGATGAGATTCCTGGGCTGCGCGGGCCTGTCGGCCTGGTCCGCGGGTGCTTCTAAGGGATTATTTGTCGTATTCGTGCGGGTTCCGGCGGTTGATGTCGAGGCTCGTTCAGATTCGGACGGCCCGTGTTGTCGAAGCAAGGCTTCCGGACGAGGCACGCTTCCGTCGTTGAGTCGATGGTTCGCATGATTTTGAATGACCGGTTCTCGCAGGCCGGTGACGGTGATCGTCGAAGGCCGCAAATGCCTCCCTCCTTCTGGATGTGACAATCGTTCAAATCTCGCCGTGTGTGGACGCGTACCATCGTCAATGCTCTGTTACCGGAGCACTTCCCCTCGGATTTGACGCCAAGCTCACGCTTGGCTTTTTTCTCATCGAGGTTTTTTGCGGGGCAGGATGCTTTCGGACGGCATCCGGTCACGACCGATCTCTGGATAGCGTTTGTTCAACGACGGCTCGAGGTCTGGTTGAATTTTCAAACTGACACGTCGACGTTGGAAGGGCCCCCGGAAATCGCCGGTCTCCGACGCGCGCTCCATGCAACGCCGGCAAATCGGCATTGAGGTGGTAATGGATATCCAGCGTCCATATTTCGGGTCCGAGCTGCGCTGCGGAACGTTCACTGCTGTGGACTGCTGATCGGGGTTGCTGTGGAATCGAATCTTGAAGATATCCAGTTGTGCTATGACAAGGCTATCGAGGCTTATCACGCTGGCCAGCCTGAACTCGCTCTTCGGCTGGTCGAAGACGTTCTGAAGGAGTACCCGTCAAACGGTGATGTCCTGCATCTGAGAGGGTTGATCGCTTTTTCATTGGGTAAGGCTGAGGAGGCCGAGGACTGGTTCAAGCGAGCTATTGACGCGTCTCCCAACGCCATCTTCTACAACAGCCTGTGCGTGGCGCAAACACGATTGAAGGCATTTCCTCAGGCGGCAGCAAGCGCGCGAAGCGGTCTGGCGTTTGCCGAAGATCATCAGCCGGATCTGGACACTTCGAAGCTGCTGTATAACTTGTTTATGGCCTTGGATCTGGATGACAAGCCGGAAGACGCCCGCGATATTTGCCGACGCACGATCGAACGTTATCCAACGCGTCCGGATGGTCATAGCAATTTGGGCGTGTGTTTCTACCAGTTAGGAAAAATCGATCTGGCGATCAATGCGTATCGTCAAGCAATCGAGTTGAATCCAAACCATCCCTTCGCTCACGCCAATCTCGGATTTGCATTGCTTTGCACCGGCGACTACGGGGAAGCCTGGCCACATTTCGAACACCGATGGGCAACCCTTCGAATGGGCGATTCGCCCCCAGGGATCAAGCCTCCTGCGATGCCGATCCGTCGATGGCTGGGGCAAGAGTTACCGCCAGGTGAAAACCGCCTGCTCGTTTTGGCCGAGCAGGGCCTTGGCGATACGCTGCATTTTTGCCGATATCTCGAAATGGCGCTCGGACGTTTCACGGCAGTTGGATTCATATGCCCGGAGCCGTTGCGCCGGTTGCTGACCGATTCACTCTGCTCCCGGTGGCCCAATCTGACGCTGCTCGAAGACAAGCCATTCAATGCGCTTCGATGGGACTGGTATTGCCCGCTCCTGTCGCTGCCCATGGCGTTCGGAACGCGAGTAGACAATATTCCCGCCGACTTGCCATATTTGTACGCTGATCGGCGACGGTCGCGAAAATGGTCATCGAAAGTGGCGACGTTGCAGCCAGGTACCTTGCCTCATATCGGGGTGGTCTGGGCGGGAGGGCATTCGGCCTTGGCCGAAGATCGCCGGCGCAGTATCGACCTGGAGACGATGGCGCCATTGCTCGCGTGGTCTGGTGCGCACTGGATCAGTCTTCAGAAGGCAGAAGACATTTCGAAAGCGCTGCCCCACGAGAAGTACCCCCACGTAGTCGACTGGATGCACGAGGTGAGGGATTTTGCCGATACCGCTGCCCTCATCGACACACTGGATCTTGTCATTTCAGTCGACACTGCGGTCGCTCATCTTGCGGCAGCCATGGGTAAGCGCGTTTGGTTACTGAACCGATACTCGGGCTGCTGGCGCTGGTTGCGCAATCGTGAAGATAGTCCTTGGTATCCCGGCATGCGTATTTTTACCCAAACCACGCGCGGAAACTGGACCGAGGTAATCGAGCGTGTCTTGTCTGAACTGGAGTTCAACGCTACGGCTCTGTCGGCCGAGAGGGCGTGTCGGCGCGACTAGTCGACCAAGTGGAGCGAGCGGAATCGTCTCCTGGGCCACTCCGGCCGGCGGTTTTCGGGCGTTTCAGGCGACCGTGTCGGGCGACGCAAACGCGTGAATCGTCGAGAGTCCACTCCAATCCGATGATGCTTCGGTAGCTTGGGTGAAGTCGGATTCTTTGCATATTGCTACGTATTTCTGATGAGTTGAGTGGTGAGAAATTGAAGCTGACCTCTTCGCCGAAGATCAACGAAGAACCTCTTTGTGGGCAACCAGTGATATCGCCGCAGATGCGTTCTGGGATCGCTGAAAGGCTCGATTTGCCATCGGGACTCGAGATAGCCGACGATCGATGCGCCTCGTCATGCCAACGGCAACTTCATCGCGATCGACGGTATCAAGGGCGACGCGACCGTCACCAGGACGCATTCTATGGCCGGTCATCGGGCGATCGAATCGCGTCGAGCCTTCCGGGTGTGATTCGAGCGTCCATGCACGGTCGCCCGTGCGGCTCGATTGGCGCATTCGGTCAAACGATGCAGGGGGAGACGCAGAAATGAACAAGGCAATGCTCGGGATGTGCGGTCTTCTGATCTGCGGGCTTGTCGTGACGCTGGTGGTTGTCCTCGAAACGGTACCGAAGCCGCGGGCGAAAATCACGCAGGCCGCGGCCAAGCCGGTGAAGGTGAGGTGAGGATGCGTGTTCTGTTGACATTGTGGGGGAGCGCGATTGCGCTGGCCGTTTGCGTGGCCTGGCTAGCCGATCACCCCAAACATGGTGAGTCCATGCCACTTGCGTCTCGACTGATTCAAGGCTCGACGAAGCCGGTCATCAGGCCGCCGCACGAGCAGGCTCGGTAACGGCGGTTCGTGCAGTCTCCCGTGCCGGTCACGATCGTACCGATGCTGGAAACGATGTTCCGATGTGAGGTTGAAAAATGAAATATTCCCTGTATCGAATTCTGAGCGTCACGGCGCTCGCCTGGAATTTGGCGGTACCAGCAGAGAGGGAAACCATGGTCAACGGCGCGTCGATCACCGATGCCGGGTGCCGTATCGTGCAACCAGCACATGGTTTGCGCGGCGGTCAGGGTGACGCCATTTCCTGACTGCAAGCCCTCGGTGTTCACCCGGCAGGAACGCAGCTTGGCAGCTCCTCGGTCACGTAGGGTTGTCTTTGGCGCGGGTAACGGCAGCCGCTATTCTGCATCGTGCGTGTGGTTGGGATCGAGCAACTCCAGCCGATAACCGTGATTGTAGACAGCGCGAAGTCGAACACCGTTTTCGGGGCCGATTCGCAACTTCGATCGCACACGATAGATATGCGTATCGAGCGTTCGAGAAATATGATCGCTATGGCGCCCCCATATCGACTTGATCAATGCTTCTCTTGGCATCGCACGACCACAGTTTTGAAACAGGGCGACGGCGACGTTGAATTCCCTCGATGTCAGTTTGATCGGCTCGTCGCTCAAGAATACGGTTTCGGTCACGAGGTCCAGACGATAACGACCAATGTTGATCGATGTTGGCGTTGAGTTCACTGGATAGGCCCGCCGCAGGAGTGCGCGTACTCTTGCGATCAGTTCATGGCGACGAACGGGCTTGACCATATAGTCGTCGGCACCAGCATCAAGCGCAATGACAAGCTGCTCCTCGCGCACGCGATTCGTCAGGAACAGCACGGGGAGATCTCTGCCCACTCGCGCACGAATCCAGGCGAGGACTTCCAGCCCGGAAATATCGGGCAGGTTCCAGTCGAGCACAACCAGGTTGAAGGTGTCGGTTTCGAGGAGGCGTATGGCTTCTGCACCCCGTGTGGCGCCATGGACATCGAACCCTTCGGCGATCAGGGAATCGCAGATGAACGCCGCCTGTGCTGGCTCGTCGTCAACGGCAAGAATCTTCATTGGCACCATTTTTATCGTGTCGTTTAAATCCGGGAATACCCTCGTGCATGGGGTGGTTTGGTGGCCGGATTTAACTGAAAGTAAATTGAAACAATATGCCTGGGCCTCGTGCGCCTGGATGGCATGACTGATTTGCGAAATAGAGTGGCATTTTTTGGCTGTTTTTTTGTCAACTTTTATGAACGGAATAAATTCTGGGGCGTGATTGATTCGTGACAAATGTTGTCAATTTCGATTTGCCCTCCATATAGCATGCTTCATGTGGATTGATGAAGTGGGTGCGATTGCCTTTCAGGTGAATTTGCCGTCTGAATGGTTTGTATGACGAAATAGGTATGCTTCATTCGTCATTGATGGCGTTGAAGCATCCGGAAATATTTTGCGGCTGATAGCGATGGACAGGCGAGTGGCGAGCGGTTACCAGATTGCCGTCTCGATCAGAGACTATTTCCAAGAATGGCGAGACGTGGTTATCTAAATGCGTAACCTGGAGTCGTATCGGCGGTATTTGGAGAGACGGGCGAAGCTGGAGTCGCGGATTGCCGAGGAGCGGCGAGCGGCTGCGGAGGCAATTTTGCTGGAGATCAGATATTGCGTCCGCGAGTTCGGTTTTTCTCCTGAGGATATTTTTGCGGTCGATGTTCTGCGTCGTGCGACCAAACGGCGACCCCGCTATTTCGATCCCGTCAGCGGAGCAACGTGGTCAGGGGTAGGCCGTGCACCCGAATGGATTCGCGATAAAGATCGCAAACAGTTTGAGATATCCAATTTTGAGCGTGAGGATTGAGGCATTTGATCTTTGCATTGAAGTGAAGGTCGGGTGTTTTGTGTGTCGAGGCGTTTCCGTGGCTTGCGAAATCGGCTGTCGGGCTCCGTAACGCTGTCGATAGCCTGTATCAGGGGATGCAGGCGCGGGTAGCGGCATCTGTTGATGCTGACGGTCGACAAGCTGCATTCGAGTCGCGAAATTCGGCATGAGCGGTCAGTCGGGTTGCTATTGGGCCGCATGCTTTGAGGGGCGAGATGATCGCCGTGGCCGTGCGTACGGCCTCAATCGAAACGTCGACGCGTGAGCAGGTCGCTTGGCCCTTCTCAGTCGACTTCGATCCGTTGCAGCCAAGGCATTTCGATAAGCCGAGCGTAGCGCTCAACAGGGAGGGCTTTATGGTCAAACAAAACAGGATGTTGCACAAAGAACGCGACCGACAGGTATGTGTCGCGGAGCGGATCAGTCTCGACAAGCTATAGCGGGCCGTGCATGACGTCCCAATCCGCCGGCTCTGTCTCCACGAGGCTGACTTTTGCGGATCGTCGTAGGTCAAGCGTAGCGGGTTATCGGGAGGCTTGCGTCAAGAAATCGAACCGTAGGAACTACCGACGCATTGTTCCTGGCGCTCCAGACCACGGCGCGAACGCATTGGTCCGTGTCACTCCTGTACGCACAACATCACCGGCCTCAACGTCGTCCGCTTCATTGGCGATCTGCTCGCGGAGGATGATGAGCATCCAACCGTGATCGTGATCGATCACGGTACTGACGAAACGGCGGGAAGCCCGTCGATGTCAATTAATAAGTTTTCCTGACTATAAGTGTGGAAAAAGCACCTGGCCAAAAAGTTCGAGATCGTGCGGCGACACTTGAAATGTGGATGGTGACGCTCCACCCCACGAACCACGAGAGCCGTTGACGCCAAGCATGCCGATCCGATGATCGGCGAGGGCGTCAAATTCTAAAAAAGTAATATCGGATACCTAATTACCATGAATAAAATTTATCGAAGCATATGGAATGAGGCGCTGGGTGTGTGGGTGGCAGCGTCCGAGCTGACGAACACGCGCGGTAAGGGTTCCAAGAGCGTTTGCGAGCAGGGAAGTGTGAATTCGTCTGGCCAGAGCGTATTTGGGATACCGAGGATGCGGCTCAGGCAGGGTGTTCTGGGATTCATGGCCGTGACAGGACTCTTGACTACAGGAGTGTTTCCCGTTGTGGCGTGGGCGGGTGACATTGGAAATTGTAGCGGTAACTCATCGAGCTCGGCGGGTATCGGTGGGACGTCCACTAGCGTCTCGCAAGGTGGTTGGACCGCGGGTGAGGGGAACTGCGGAACCGGGACCGGGGTAATCATCGCGGAGGCTCCAAGCGCGAACGCCGGTGTAACTGGCTCCAGTGCCTACATGTGGATCGGGGGGACCGGGAATAACCCCGCCGGTTCGATTACACTGTACGGCCCAAGCGGCATAACGCTGAACGCTGGTACGAGCGGCACTATTAACCTGAAAAACACGACGTCGCTGAACAACAACAAGATCACGAATTTGGCGCCGGGTACGAATCCGACCGATGCGGTGAACTTTTCCCAATTGACGTCGTTGTCCACGTCGACGTCGACGGGCCTGTCGTCGGCTGTTAGCTCGATCACGTCGTTGTCGACGTCGACGTCTACCGGTCTTTCGTCGGCCAGCAGCTCGATCGGCTCGCTGTCGACGTCGACCTCGACTGGCTTGTCGTCGGCGAACAGCTCGATTTCTTCGCTGTCCACCTCGACCTCGACGGGTATCACCTCGTTGTCGACCGGCCTGAGCTCGACCAACAGCTCGGTGTCGTCGCTGTCGACTTCCACGTCGACCGGCTTGTCGTCGGCCAACAGTTCGATCACGTCGCTGTCGACTTCGACGTCGACGGGTCTGTCGTCGGCCACCAGCTCGATTTCTTCGCTGTCCACCTCGACTTCGACGGGCCTGTCGTCCGCGAACAGCTCGATCACGTCGCTGTCGACCTCGACGTCGACGGGTTTGTCGTCGGCTACCAGCTCGATTTCCTCGCTGTCCACGTCGACCTCGACGGGGATCAACTCATTGTCGACCGGCCTGAGTTCGGCCAACAGCTCGGTGTCGTCGCTGTCGACCTCGACGTCGACCGGCTTGTCGTCGGCCACTAGCTCGATTTCTTCGCTGTCCACATCGACATCGACGGGCCTGTCGTCCGCGAACAGCTCGATTTCTTCGCTGTCCACGTCGACCTCGACGGGCATCAACTCGCTGTCGACGGGCCTGAGCTCGACGGATAGCTCGGTGTCGTCGCTGTCGACCTCGACGTCGACCGGCTTGTCGTCGGCCACCAGCTCGATTTCTTCGCTGTCCACGTCGACGTCGACGGGCCTCTCGTCCGCGAACAGTTCGATCACGTCGCTGTCGACCTCGACGTCGACTGGCTTGTCGTCGGCCACCAGCTCGATTTCCTCGCTGTCCACGTCGACCTCGACGGGTCTGTCGTCCGCGAACAGCTCGATCACGTCGCTGTCGACTTCGACGTCGACTGGCTTGTCGTCGGCGAATAGCTCAATCTCCTCGTTGTCGACCTCGACTTCGACGGGTCTGTCGTCGGCGAACAGCTCGATTTCCTCGTTGTCCACGTCGACCTCGACGGGCATCAACTCGTTGTCGACGGGTCTGAGCTCGACGGATAGCTCGGTGTCGTCGCTGTCGACTTCCACGTCGACGGGGCTGTCGTCGGCGAATAGCTCGATTTCCTCGCTGTCCACGTCGACCTCGACGGGGATCAACTCATTGTCGACCGGCCTGAGTTCGGCCAACAGCTCGGTGTCGTCGCTGTCGACCTCGACGTCGACCGGCTTGTCGTCAGCGAACAGCTCGATCACGTCGCTGTCGACCTCGACGTCGACTGGCTTGTCGTCAGCGAATAGCTCAATCTCTTCGCTGTCCACGTCGACCTCGACCGGTATCAGCTCGTTGTCGACCGGCCTGAGCTCAACGGATAGCTCGGTGTCGTCGCTGTCGACCTCGACGTCGACTGGCTTGTCGTCGGCGAATAGCTCGATTGCTTCGCTGTCCACGTCGACCTCGACGGGCATCAGCTCGCTGTCGACCGGCCTGAGCTCGACCAATAGCTCAGTGTCGTCGCTGTCGACTTCCACGTCGACGGGCTTGTCGTCGGCCAACAGCTCGATTTCTTCGCTGTCCACCTCGACTTCGACGGGTATCAGCTCGTTGTCGACCGGTCTGAGCTCGACGGATAGCTCGGTGTCGTCGCTGTCTACTTCGACGTCGACCGGCTTGTCGTCGGCGAATAGCTCAATCTCCTCGTTGTCGACCTCGACTTCGACGGGTCTGTCGTCCGCGAACAGCTCGATTACGTCGCTGTCGACCTCGACGTCGACCGGTCTGTCGTCGGCCAACAGCTCGATTTCTTCGCTGTCCACTTCGACCTCGACGGGTATCAGCTCGTTGTCGACCGGCCTGAGCTCAACGGATAGCTCGGTGTCGTCGCTGTCGACTTCGACGTCGACTGGCTTGTCGTCGGCGAATAGCTCGATTTCTTCGCTGTCTACCTCGACCTCGACGGGCATCGGCTCGCTGTCGACCGGCCTGAGCTCGACCAATAGCTCGGTGTCGTCGCTGTCGACTTCCACGTCGACGGGTCTGTCGTCGGCCAACAGCTCGATTTCTTCGTTGTCCACGTCGACCTCGACGGGCATCAATTCGCTGTCGACCGGTCTGAGCTCGACGGATAGCTCGGTGTCGTCGCTGTCGACCTCGACATCGACCGGTCTGTCGTCGGCCAACAGCTCGATTTCTTCGCTGTCTACCTCGACCTCGACGGGCATCAACTCGCTGTCGACCGGTCTGAGCTCGACGGATAGCTCGGTGTCGTCGTTGTCGACTTCGACGTCGACCGGCCTGTCGTCGGCCAACAGCTCGATTTCTTCGTTGTCCACGTCGACCTCGACAGGTCTGTCGTCTGCGAACAGCTCGATCACGTCGCTGTCGACCTCGACGTCGACTGGTCTGTCGTCGGCCAACAGCTCGATCTCCTCGTTGTCCACGTCGACCTCGACGGGCATCAACTCGTTGTCGACGGGCCTGAGCTCGACCGACAGCACGGTGTCATCGCTGTCGACTTCGACGTCGACCGGCTTGTCATCGGCCAACAGTTCGATCTCTTCGCTGTCCACGTCGACCTCGACGGGGCTCTCGTCCGCGAACAGCTCGGTGTCGTCGCTGTCGACCTCGACGTCGACCGGTCTGTCGTCGGCCAACAGCTCGATTTCTTCGCTGTCCACGTCGACTTCGACGGGCATCAGTTCGCTGTCCACGGGCTTGAGCTCGACGGATAGCTCGGTGTCGTCGCTGTCCACGTCGACCTCGACCGGTATCAGCTCGCTGTCGACGGGGCTGAGCTCGACCGACAGTTCGGTGTCGTCGCTGTCGACCTCCACGTCGACCGGTTTGTCGTCGGCTACCAGCTCGATTTCCTCGCTGTCCACGTCGACCTCGACGGGGATCAGCTCGCTGTCGACGGGCCTGAGTTCGACCAACAGCTCGGTGTCGTCGCTGTCGACCTCCACGTCGACTGGCTTGTCGTCGGCTAACAGCTCGATCGGCTCGCTGTCCACGTCGACTTCAACGGGGATCAGCTCGCTGTCGACGGGTCTGAGCTCGACCGACAGCTCGGTGTCGTCGCTGTCGACCTCCACGTCGACTGGCTTGTCGTCGGCTACCAGCTCGATCGGCTCGCTGTCCACGTCGACTTCAACGGGAATCAGCTCGCTGTCGACGGGCCTGAGTTCGACCAATAGCTCGGTGTCGTCGCTGTCGACCTCGACGTCGACCGGTTTGTCGTCGGCTACCAGCTCGATTTCCTCGCTGTCCACGTCGACTTCGACGGGCATCAGTTCGCTGTCGACTGGCCTGAGCTCGACCGATAGCTCGGTGTCGTCGCTGTCGACTTCCACGTCGACTGGCTTGTCGTCGGCTACCAGCTCGATTTCCTCGTTGTCCACGTCGACCTCGACGGGCATCAGCTCGTTGTCGACCGGCCTGAGCTCGACGGATAGCTCGGTGTCGTCGCTGTCTACTTCCACGTCGACGGGTTTGTCGTCGGCGAATAGCTCAATCTCCTCGTTGTCGACCTCGACTTCGACGGGGTTGTCGTCCGCGAATAGCTCGATCACGTCGCTGTCGACCTCGACATCGACCGGCTTGTCATCGGCCAACAGCTCGATCTCCTCGCTGTCCACATCGACCTCGACCAGCATCGGTTCGTTGTCGACAGGCCTGAGCTCGACCAACAGCTCGGTGTCGTCCCTGTCGACCTCGACATCGACCGGCTTGTCGTCGGCCACCAGCTCAATTTCCTCACTGTCCACGTCGACTTCGACCAGCATTGGCTCGCTGTCCACCGGCCTGAGCAGCACGAACAGCACGATCCTGTCGCTGTCCACTTCGACGTCGACGGGTATCGGCTCCTTGTCTACGGGTCTCAGTTCGACCAACAGTTCGATGACGTCGCTGTCCACGTCGACCTCGACCGCGATCGAAGCCGCGAAAACGCACTACTTCAGCGTCAACGATGGCGGTGCGCCAGGGGCGAACTACGCGAACAGCGCCGCGACGGGCCTCTACTCGTTGGCCGCCGGCGTCGGCGCCAGCGCGGCGGGCGCGAGCAGCGTCGCCGTCGGCAACGGCTCGAACGCACAATCGGACGGCTCGGTCGCGATCGGTCAAAGCGCGTCGGCAACAGGCGGCAAGGCCGTGTCGATCGGCTCCGGCAATACCGCGAGCGGCGACGGCGCGGTCGCGATCGGCGACCCGAGCGTCGCGACGGGCACCGGCGCGGTCGCGATGGGCGCGAACGACACGGCGACCGGTACCGGCGCAGTGGCGCTCGGCAACGCGAGCACGGCAACCGGCAACAGCGCGCTCGCACTCGGCAACTCGAGCCAGGCCACCGCGGACAACACGATCGCACTCGGCAACCAGGCCACGGCCAGCGCCATCGGCGCGCAGGCCTACGGCTCGGGCGCCACGGCCAGCGCCACCAATGCGCTCGCGTTCGGATCGAACGCCACCGCGAACGTCGCCAACTCGATCGCGCTCGGCGCGAACTCGGTCACCGGCAATGCGGTCGCGGTGTCGAGCGTCACGGTCGGCGGCGTCACGTATCCGGTCTTCGGCACCAGTCCGGTGGGCGTTCTGAGCGTCGGTGCGCCGGGCGCGGAACGCCAGATCACGAACGTCGCTGCCGGCCAGGTCTCGGCCACCAGCACGGACGCGATCAACGGCAGCCAGTTGAACGCGACGAACCAGGCGGTCAACAACCTGTCGACGTCGACCGCGACGAACGTCGCATCACTTTCGACGGGTATCAACTCGCTGTCGACGGGCCTGAGCTCGACCAATAGCAACGTGTCTGCGCTGTCCACCTCGACCTCAACCGCGATCAACGCGCTGTCGACATCGACGGCGGCCGGTCTCAGTTCCCTGTCCACCGGCCTGAGCACGACGAACAACAACGTGGCCTCGCTGTCGACTGGCGTGACGAACATCAACAACCAGTTGAGTCAGCTTTCCACGTTGATGACGACGAACACGACGAACACCGGCGGCATCGCTGCCGACATGAACGGCACCGGCTCCGATAAACCGACCGTCACTGCCGGCTCGAACTCGGTGGCGATCGGCGCGAATTCGAACGACGGCGGCCGCTCGAACGTGGTGTCGGTCGGCAGCGACACGCAGCAGCGCCAGATCACGAACGTCGCGCCCGGTACGCAAGGTACCGACGCGGTGAACGTGAACCAGCTGACGCAAGTGCAGACGACGCTGTCGACGGCACTGTCGGGCCAGCAGGCGCAGATCAACTCGCTGGGTTCGCAACTGCAGCAGACCGACCAGATGGCGAAGCAGGGTATCGCGGCCGTCGGCGCGATGGCGTCGATCCCGCAGCTCGATCGCGACGCCAACTTCGGGATGGGCGTGGGTACGTCGACCTTCCTCGGCCAGAAGGCGATGGCGGTCAACATGCAGGCGCGCATCACGGACAACCTGAAGGCGTCGATCAACGGCGGCTTCAGCGGCGGTCAGAAGGTGATCGGCGCCGGCATGCTGTATCAGTGGAAATAATTGCATGTTCGCGCACGGCCGACTGAAAGCCTGCAGCGGGAACAAGGCGTATCGGCGGGCACTGGAATTTCGAGTGCGTGCATTGGAGATCGCTGTGGATGGTGCGGCCGTGCGTTGCAATACCGATGATCTTGTCGAAGACGCGGAGCGTGGATTGGCGCGGAAGGAGTTCTTTTTCGTTTACCAGCCAAAGCTCCGCCTTCAGACCGGATTGCTGTCCGGATTCGAGTCGTTGATACGCTGGCAGCATCCGGAGCGCGGCGTGTTGATGCCGGCGGCGTTCATTGACCTCGTCGAAAATTCGCATCTGACATGCCGATTCACTGATTACGTGGTCGAGGAGTCCGCGCGTGTACTCGCCGGTTGGGCTGCGCTCGGCTACGACGATTTGTCTCTGTCCGTCAATTTGCCCGCTCATGAAGTCATGCGGCCGGGAATGGCAAGAAGACTGGCACTCGTTCTGGATTCCTACGCCGTCCGTGCCGCGAATTTTCAGATTGAACTGACGGAGTCCATCGATCCTGGCCCGATAGAGGCACTTGCCGCGGCCGTGGCATCGATTCGAGATCTTGGGGCGAGCGTTGCAATCGATGATTTCGGTTCAGGGTGCTGGTCGTTGACCAAATTGCATGGCCTGGCTGTCGATACACTCAAGCTGGATCGATCCTTCATGCGCGACGTTCATGAAAGTGCCGAATCGAGAGCGATGGTCGAAGCGCTCGTCGAGCTTGGAAGCCGCTTGAAGAAGAACGTCGTTGTGGAGGGTGTCGAAACCAGGGCTCAGTTCGAGTGGCTGAGAGAAATGACGCAAATTGATTGCCAGGGATACTACATCTCCGAACCCGTTCGAGAGGAGCACGTGGATCGATTGATCGAACGATGCGGAATTCCGGGGTGAAGCGAGGGCGTTGTTGTTCCCGGGGAATGGGGATGGCCGGAATGCAGCGATTCCTTCTCGTTATATGTCGGGAGGGGGCGACTCGTTGTTTCCGTGGCGTGCTTCTCAAGTCGCGACCGAGCGTCAGCGGAGCTGGCGCATGTGGACCGCCAAGATCCACTTGACCGCGGCCTGGCAGGGGCGTGACGAGTGTGGCACTCCGTGGCGGGTGGACATGGGCGGGCTGTTCACGCGCTGCCTTCAGGGGATGATGCCGTTGCGTCAAAACCGGCATGCTTACGAGCGAGCGTGCGCATTATTTGCCGGGCATAGGCACAGGCTCGATTCATCGAAGGCGCGGGATCGAACGTGCCATGTGACGCATGAAAAGACGGGCCGCAACCTTGAGTCGATATCGCGAGTCGAAACCGAAAAGTACGATCAGGCCGATACGCGCGAGTGATGCGGTTCAAAGTCGCGAGTAAAGCAGTCTCGCGTGAATGCGTCTATATAGTCCATCATCAGATCGGATGAGCGTCCGGCTTCCTGCTCGTCACCGGCGGCGACTGCTCGCGCGACTCTCGTGTGCTGCAGGCTCGCCGACGGCAAATCATCCAGCTGCTTGTGATACATGAAGTAAAAGCGTCGCGACAGGGCGTGTAACGGCGCGATGGCCTCGGCGGCGAACCGATTCCGTGAAAACTGCGCGATGAGTTGATTGATCGCATAGACGCATCTCAAGTAGGCGACGACGTCTCGCGATTCGCCCGCCGCGTCGAGTTTTTGGGCGATTTCGCGGATCTGTTCGCGCTCCTCCGGCAATGACCGCCGTGCAGCGCGTTGCGCGATGAGGCGTTGGAGTTCACGGCGCGTTTCGAGTACGAGCAACTGATCATGAATGTTCGGGACGGTGATCATGATGCCGTGTCGTGGAACGATCTGAAGGAGATGCGACGCAGCCAGTCTTTGCGCGGCCTCGCGAACCGGCGTTCTCCCGGTATTCAGCTTTTCTGCGAGAGAGGCCTCGGACCAGACGCTGCCGGGCGCAAGCTCCAGCGTGACGATGAGTTCCTCGAGTTTCTCGTGAGCTTGTTCGGCCAGGGTACTGCCAGTCAGTCCGTTCATTTGCTTAAGTGTTTGCCTGAAGAATATTACTAACATATTAGTCAGGTCCCCCCTTGTTTTCAACTCGAGACTTTAAAAAGGGCAAGGTCAAGGAACGGGTTTACCCCCTTTGATCTCTGGCAGGTGTCTCGATATCCTACTGATATGTTAGTAACATTTGAGTGGCATGGTATGTGGATGCACCATTTCACGCCAGGGGGCGATGAGTTTGCGCGGCGCGTCGATCGCTATCGAGGCCGGCATGAAATGGCAATCCAGGTGCCGCCTTGCCTGGCAGGTTCGCGACGGTCTGCCAATCCGCATCGTCGACGCCGCTCTTTGGTGTTGGGCACGGAACAGCGGGTACTTGGAGAAGTTGATGACGGCCAAGGTTGCGAGGTCGTGTATCGCCGGATTTTGAGGTTGATGTTGGGGTGAGGTGAGGTTGGTTTCAATCGGTCGGCATTATCAAAAACAAGACATACGTTCAGACCTGTGTAATCAGGCGATCGATTTGGAGTGCGATGAAAATTATTCGGGTCGACGAAGGCTGGGGGTGTTATGAGTATCTTGTTAGTGGAAGGGGATCACGATCAGGCGTCGGCCCTTGAAAGGGCGCTGCGCGGGTCGGGTCAGGAAATTTTACGGGTGTGCGATAGCACGCGGGCTGTTCAGTTTCTGAAAAGGGAGAGGGTCGAACTCATCGTGCTCGATTGGCGAATTCCAGATGCCAACGGCCTGAATTTGCTGCACTGGATTCGGGCCAACGTCGGAGATGAACCGGTCGTTTTGTTCCTTGCCGCGAGAACGCTTGAAGCAGATGTTGCCGCCGCGCTGGACGCAGGAGCCGACGAGTACATCGGCAAGCCGTTCCGCGAGATCGAGTTGGCCGCTCGCGTCAACGCGCTGTTGCGTCGAAATGGCCGCAACAAGAAACCCGACAGCAGGGTCGAGGTCGGTGCGTATGTGTTGAACCCGCTGGCGCGCACAATCGCCGTGCACGGAAAGATCATCGACTTGACGGCAAAGGAATTTGCGCTGGCAAATTTCCTGTTCACCAACATCGGGAGCGTGCTTTCCCGGGATTCCCTGTCGACGCTGGCGTGGGGGAGAGCGCTCGATGGAACATCGCGGAGCCTCGACACGCATATCTATCGGCTCCGACAAAAATTGGCGCTTCGTCCGGAAAACGGGCTTCAATTGAGTGCCGTGTATACGCATGGCTACCGGCTCGATATGGTCGACGACTTTTCGATGGCTGAGAATTTTGCGGCCCCCGGCCCGGTCCCGCAGCGTGCGATTGCCGAGAGCCCTGCTTCCGCGCTGGCTTAGACAATTCCGGGAGATTCGTCCGTCTCATGGTGTGAAGGTGATCCGGGCTGCTCTCGGCGGTTATCGCGCGGGCAGCCCGCTTCGCGCTAGCGATTTCGTGAATCCGATGCGTGACGTGTCAACGGGCAGGTCGTTCGGGTTCTGTGCGATTCCGTGCGCCAGCCATGGCGCCATGGCGCAGCAAGATGATGAACTTCTCTTGCCGAAAGGGGGCGAATGCGGGGCGATGCCTCCTCCCCGCAGGCGCAGTGGGGTATCCGTACCCCATATAATTTGCCTGGGTTTGCCCGGATACGCGGGATATCCCTGAGGGATCGTGGCCGTGTGGTTTTCCGGTGGGGACGGATCGGGCAAGTGGCGCGCGGCGTCTTCCCGGTTTCTCGGGTTGTGGCCCGAGTTTATGTCCAAGCTATTGTTTTTACAGGACATATCGGGGGCGCCCCTGGTTCGTCGAGGATGTCCCGGGTTCACGTTCGGGTGAGTAACGTTCGTGGTCGAGCGGGCTTCGCCGGCCCGAAAAAACCGTCAATCCCCCTTCTTGAATTTGTCAAAACCCGTCCATATAATTAGCACTCGCTGCACGAGAGTGCTAACAATTCTCTGCCGGGCGATAAGCCGGGCAGATTCCCCAAGCGTTCTTCAATCTCAGTCAAGAGAGGAGTGAATATGAACCTTCGTCCTTTGCACGATCGCGTGATCGTCAAGCGCCTGGATCAGGAAACCAAGACCGCCTCGGGCATCGTGATCCCCGACGCCGCTGCTGAAAAGCCGGATCAGGGCGAAGTCCTGGCCGTCGGCCCGGGCAAGCGTGACGACAAGGGCGCCCCGATCGCGCTCGACGTGAAGGTCGGCGATCGCGTCCTGTTCGGCAAGTACGCAGGCCAGACCGTGAAGGTCGACGGCAACGAACTGCTGGTCATGCGCGAAGAAGACATCATGGCCGTGGTCAACGCCAAGTAAGCGTCCACCGACGGTACATATTCCCAAGAATTCAAGGAGTTAGAAGATGGCAGCTAAAGACGTCGTATTCGGCGATTCCGCCCGTTCGAAGATGGTCGAAGGCGTGAACATTCTCGCCAACGCAGTCAAGGTCACGCTGGGTCCGAAGGGCCGCAACGTGGTGCTCGAGCGCAGCTTCGGCGGCCCGACGGTCACCAAGGACGGTGTGTCGGTCGCGAAGGAAATCGAGCTGAAGGACAAGCTCCAGAACATGGGCGCGCAAATGGTCAAGGAAGTGGCTTCCAAGACCAGCGACAACGCAGGCGACGGCACGACGACGGCAACCGTCCTCGCGCAATCGATCGTTCGCGAAGGCATGAAGTACGTCGCATCGGGCATGAACCCGATGGACCTGAAGCGCGGCATCGACAAGGCAGTCGCAGCGGCTGTCGACGAGCTGAAGAAGATCAGCAAGCCGTGCACGACGAACAAGGAAATCGCACAGGTCGGCTCGATCTCGGCGAACAGCGACACGTCGATCGGCGATCGCATCGCTGAAGCGATGGACAAGGTCGGCAAGGAAGGCGTCATCACCGTCGAAGACGGCAAGTCGCTGGCCGACGAACTCGACGTCGTCGAAGGCATGCAGTTCGACCGCGGCTACCTGTCGCCGTACTTCATCAACAACCCGGAAAAGCAAGTCGCCGTCCTCGACAACCCGTTCGTGCTGTTGCACGACAAGAAGGTGTCGAACATCCGTGATCTGCTGCCGGTGCTCGAGCAAGTCGCGAAGGCTGGCCGTCCGCTGCTGATCATCGCTGAAGACATCGAAGGCGAAGCGCTCGCAACGCTGGTCGTGAACAACATCCGCGGCATCCTGAAGACCGTTGCGGTCAAGGCGCCTGGCTTCGGCGATCGTCGCAAGGCGATGCTGGAAGACATCGCGATCCTGACGGGCGGCCAAGTGATCGCCGAAGAAACCGGCCTGACGCTCGAGAAGGCAACGCTGGCAGAACTGGGCCAGGCGAAGCGCATCGAAGTGGGCAAGGAAAACACGACGATCATCGACGGCGCAGGCGAAGCCGTGAACATCGAAGCACGCGTGAAGCAAGTGCGCGCGCAAATCGAAGAAGCGACGTCGGACTACGACCGTGAAAAGCTGCAAGAGCGCGTGGCCAAGCTGGCCGGCGGTGTTGCAGTGATCAAGGTCGGCGCAGCGACCGAAGTCGAAATGAAGGAAAAGAAGGCACGTGTCGAAGACGCACTGCACGCAACGCGCGCAGCTGTGGAAGAAGGCATCGTGGCAGGTGGTGGCGTTGCGCTGATCCGCGCTCGCACCGCGATCGCAGGCCTGACCGGCGCGAACGCCGACCAGAACGCCGGCATCAAGATCGTGCTGCGCGCAATGGAAGAGCCGCTGCGCCAGATCGTCACGAACGGCGGCGAAGAAGCCAGCGTCGTGGTGGCGGCAGTTGCTGCAGGTACGGGCAACTACGGCTACAACGCAGCGACGGGCGAGTACGTCGACATGGTTGAAGCCGGCGTCGTCGACCCGACCAAGGTCACGCGTACCGCACTGCAGAACGCAGCTTCGGTTGCAGGCCTGCTGCTGACGACGGACGCAGCTGTCGCCGAACTGCCGAAGGAAGACGCACCGATGCCGGGCGGCATGCCGGGCGGCATGGGCGGCATGGGCATGGACATGTAATCGACTTCGGTCGATGGTGTCCGGAGCGCGCAGCGATGCGCGTTCCAGCCAAAAGAAAAGACCCGCAGCGATGCGGGTCTTTTTTTATTGGTGCCGTTGAATCGGCAGCGGGCGCGGGACGGCCGGGTGCGGCAAGGATGGCGCCGCGAGTTCGCCGCGACGGCGGGACGTGCCCGCCGTGTCCGGCTCAATGCCGGTGCGACGTCCTCGGCACCGGGTCGACCTTCACCGCCGGCGGGGTATCCGCGTCTTCATTGCTGCGCGCCCAGAAGAACCGGTCGGGCAAATACGCGCCCATGCCGGGCCGGAACGCGTCACGCACGGCCTGGTACAGGTATTCCTGCGCCTCACGAACCGCTTCGGGCGGCTCCTGGCCGTTCGCGAGCAGTGCCGCGATGGCCGCGCCCAGCGTGTCGGTGATGCCCATCAGCCGATGCGGCGAACGATCCCACATGTCCTCGCGCAGCTGGCCTTCTTCGCCGTACAACGTGTTGACGAGCCGATGCGAGCCGGTCTCGGACGACAGGATGTACTCGCAGCCCTGCGACAGCAGGTGCGACACGGCCGCGTCGAGATTCGGCGCCTCGGCGTCGCCGTCCGGCTGCGCGAGCGCGATCAGCGTCGCGTAGTCGGCAACCAGCAGCGTGGTTTGCGGCGCGAGCAGGTCGGCGATCGATTCGCGCAGGTCGTCGGCGGCGAGCACGTGTTCGTCGTCGAGCGTGAAGTCCGGCGCGAGCACGAGCGGCACGCCGTCGTAGTCGGCGACGACCTCGGCGATCGCGCTCACGACTTCCGCACGCGTCGCCGCGCCGATCTTGAACGCGGCAACCGGCATGTCTTCGAGCAGCATGCGCGCCTGGGCGGCAACCACGTCGGGATCGAGACCGGTGACTTCGTCGCAGGCGGCCGAGTCGCGCACCGTGTAGCCCGTCAGGACGGACACGCCGTGACAGCCCATGCTCGCCAGGGTCATCAGATCGGCTTGGAGGCCGGAGCCGCCGGTGGGATCGGACAGGCCGAAGGTGAGGACGATCGGAGGGGCGTTGCTGGACATGTAAAAATGGGGCAAGAGAAAAACGGGAAAGCGACGGACATGCGGACGGCGAGGCGAAATGGGCGTTTTCGGCCCTGTGTTGCCCGGCAGGCCGCACTTTTCAGCCATTATGCGGCGGAATCCGGCCCGCACGACGGATTTTTTAGCGCAGCGCAACGTAGTCGCCTTACTCCAGCGCGATTGCTAGGCAGTCCGGCCCCGACACGGTACCATCATGGCTCCCGAATTTACCGACTTTCCCGACGCGGCTTAAGATGGAATACAAGAGCTGGATGTGCCTGATTTGTGGCTGGATTTATGACGAAGAAGCCGGGCTGCCCGAAGAGGGCATTGCCCCGGGCACGCGCTGGGAAGACGTCCCGATCAACTGGACGTGTCCTGAATGCGGCGCCCGCAAGGAAGACTTCGAGATGGTCCAGATCTGACCGGATCCTCGGCCCACGGCACACCGCTCAGGCCTCGCATCGGCCCGGCGCTCGCGCGCCGAGGCCTGCGCGAGCGACTTGACGATGACAGGCGCGCGTGTGCATGAGGCCCGAACCGGCGAACGTTCCCCACCCTGACGCATTGCCCAACCCGCGCGGCGGGGCCGTGCGCGCGGCCGACGCGTGGCTTGCGGCGGCTGCCGACGCATTCGAGCGTCGCGACGACGCTGCCGCGCCGCTGTCCGCCGCGGCGGCCGTGCTGGCGGAAGCCGGCTGGCTGCCGGCCGCGCGATTCGCGGGGCAGTTGTCGGCCGCCGTGCCGCTCGTCGCCGTCGAGCCGACTTCGGCCGGCTGGCGGGCCGCGCTGCGCGATTTCCGCGCGGCCGTCGGCCGCCACAACCTGCGCGAGCTCGCGTGCTCGCCCGTTCTCTTCGAGCATTTCCGTGCCTTGCGCGCGCAAAGCGCCGCCGACCTGCGCGCGAGCGCGCCGCTCGACGCGCTCGCGCTCGTCGGTCGCGCGGTGCCGCCGGCCACGCTGCGCGCGTTGCCCGATGCGTTTGCGACCCGGATTCGTGCCCGCTACGAACAGGCGCTGCTTGGCGTGCTGCGCGCGGGACACGGCGCGCCCGATGCGGCACTCGCCGAACTCGACGCGATGCTGGCGGCGCTCGCGGGCGACGATCCCTACGATTTCTGGCGGCTCGCGGCCGCGTGCGTGCGCGCGCTGCGCGCCAGCGGCGCGCCGGAGCTGAAGCGCTTTCTCGCGCGGACGAACCTGCTGCTCGGCGAGCACGCGCAGGGCCGGCGCAGTGCGCCGCCGGAACTCGTGCGCGAGACGGTGGCGCTGCTGTGGCGCGATTTCGCGCTGTTCGGCGCCGCAGCCGAGGATGTCGCACTCGTCGACGTGCTGCACGACTACGGGCTGACGGTCGACTGGCACGTCGCCGGCACGCCCGCATCGGAGGCGCTGTGGGAGGCCGATGCCGCCCGGGCCGAGCACGATGCGGTTGCCGCAGCGCCGACCCGCGCGCTCGGTGTCGTGACGGTCAATGCGCATGCCTATGAGGATTTCCTGCAGACGGCCGATGCGTCGATGGCCGACCTCGCTGCCGATCCGGCCGCGGCCGACGCGGGGGCCGCATGGCACGCGTCCGGCGCGGCCTACCGGGTCGGTACGGCCGCATGCGCGCTCGGGCTCGGCCATGCGGCGCTCCTGGCCGACACGCTGGGCCTGGCGTGGCGGCGTGCGGCGCACGGCGTGCCGCTCGCCGACGGCGGCCTCGACGCGCACGGCCACGCGTCCGACATGCTGCGCGCGGCGCTGCTGAAGATCGCCGCCGGCGTGGCGCCGCCGGACCTCACCGCGGCGTCCGGCGCGCTCGGCGCGGCGCTCGGCCGGGCCTGACGAACAAGGGGACGAGCAAGGGGACGAACACGCGGCGGCGGCCCTTGCCGCGCGGGCCTGCAACACGCTGCCGACAGCGCCCGCGCGCGTGTTAGAGTGCCGTGTGATCCGCGCGCGCCGTTGCCAGCGCGGCGCGGCGTTGCTTGTTGATCGCGGCCCGGTCAGGCCGCGGCGTCTTTGCTAAAATTCAAACCATGTCAAAGCCTTCCGATCGCATCAATCTCACCAACCAGTTCCTGATCGCCATGCCGAACATGGCGGATCCGACGTTTTCAGGAACGGTGGTCTATCTTTGCGATCACAGCGAGCGCGGTGCGCTCGGCCTCGTCATCAATCGTCCTACCGACATCGACCTCGAATCGCTGTTCAACCGCATCGACCTGAAGCTCGACATCGAGCCGCTGCTGCACATCCCGGTGTATTTCGGCGGCCCGGTCCAGACCGAGCGCGGTTTCGTGCTGCACGAGCCGGTGGAGGGCGCGAGCTACAACTCGTCGATGTCCGTCGAGGGCGGGCTGGAGATGACCACGTCGAAGGACGTGCTCGAGGCGGTCGCGACGGGCAACGGCCCGAAACGCTTCCTGCTGACGCTCGGCCATGCGGGCTGGGGGGCCGGGCAGCTCGAGGAAGAAATTTCCCGCAACGGCTGGCTGACGGTCGCCGCCGATCCGCGCATCGTGTTCGACACGCCGGCCGAAGAGCGCTTCGAAGCCGCGCTCGGCCTGCTCGGCGTCAGTTCGTCGATGCTCTCCGGCGAAGCAGGGCACGCATGAGTGGCGCGAGCGCGCGCGATGCGACGCTGCTCGCGTTCGACTACGGCGAAAAACGTATCGGGGTCGCGATCGGCAATGCGCTGACGCGCTCGGCCCGTGCGCTCGTCGTGATCCAGAACCTGAACCGCGAACACCGCTTCAAGGCGGTCGGCGAACTGCTGGCCGAATGGCGGCCGGACGCGCTCGTCGTCGGCCTGCCGATGCATCCGGACGGCACGCCGCACGACATGACGCAGCAGGCGAAGCGCTTCGGCAACCAGCTGAACGGCCGCTTCGGGCTGCCCGTCACCTGGGTCGACGAGCGTTATTCGTCGGTCGAGGCCGAGGCCGGGCTGCGCGAGCGCAACGTGCGCGGCCGTGCCCGGGCCGAAATGCTCGATGCCGAGGCCGCGCGCGTCATCCTTCAACAGTATCTCGATCAATTGTCCGACCATGAGCACCATTGACGCCGAGGCGCTTTACCGCGTCCTGCTCGACCAGATCCGCGCCGCGTACGGCACGGCGTTCGCCGAACCGGGCGGCCCGCGGCTCGCCGGCATTCACAGCGGCGGCGCATGGCTCGCCGAGCGCCTCGCGCGCGATCTCGGCGCGCCGGCGTTCGGCGTCGTGAACGTCGCGCTGCACCGCGACGATTACGCGAAAAAGGGGCTGCACAGCCAGGCCAGCCCGACGTCGCTGCCGTTCGAAGTCGACGGCGCGCGCATCGTGCTCGTCGACGACGTGTTGTATACCGGGCGCACCGTACGCGCGGCGCTCAACGAGCTGTTCGATTACGGCCGTCCGGCCGCGGTCGAGCTCGCGGTGCTCGCCGATCGCGGCGGCCGCGAGCTGCCGGTCGCCGCGCGCTTCGCGGGCGGCACGCTGGACGTGCCGGCCGGCGCGACGCTCGTGCTCGCGCGCGACGACGCGCAGTTCACGCTGCGCGTCGAGGCGCACGGCGCCTGAGCGGCACGCGAACCGTATCCCGGGCCGCTGGTTTGCACCGCGGCCCGTTTGCATAGTTGGAATCACGCACACCATGACCACCGACACCACTGGCCGCACCGGCAATCCCGCCGCGGCCGCGAGCCCCGACCGGTTCCGCTACGGCTTCCTGAAGGGCAATCCGCAGCTCACGAAAAACGGCGAGCTGAAGCACCTGCTGTCGATCGAGGGCCTGCCGCGCTCGATCGTCAATCACATCCTCGATACGGCCGAGCAGTTCGTCAGCGTGACGGACCGTGAAGTGAAGAAGGTGCCGCTGCTGCGCGGCAAGTCCGTGTTCAACCTGTTCTTCGAGAACTCGACGCGTACCCGCACGACCTTCGAGATCGCCGCGACGCGCCTGTCGGCCGACGTGCTGAACCTGAACATCAATGCGTCGTCGACGAGCAAGGGCGAATCGCTGCTCGACACGATCAACAACCTGTCGGCGATGCATGCCGACCTGTTCGTCGTGCGTCATGCGTCGAGCGGCGCGCCGTACCTGATCGCCGAACACTGCGCACCGCACGTGCACGTGATCAACGCAGGCGACGGCCGTCATGCGCACCCGACGCAGGGCCTGCTCGACATGTACACGATCCGTCACTACAAGCGCGACTTCACGAAGCTGCGCGTGGCGATCGTCGGCGACATCCTGCATTCGCGGGTCGCGCGCTCCGACATCCACGCACTCACCACGCTCGGCGTGCCGGAAGTGCGCGCGATCGGCCCGCGCACGCTGCTGCCGGGCGGCCTCGAGCAGATGGGCGTGAAGGTGTTCCACAACCTCGACGAAGGGCTGAAGGGCGTCGACGTGATCATCATGCTGCGCCTGCAGAACGAGCGGATGAGCGGCGCGCTGCTGCCGTCGGCGCAGGAGTACTTCAAGACCTGGGGCCTGACGCCCGAGCGCCTCGCGCTCGCCGCGCCCGACGCGATCGTGATGCACCCCGGCCCGATGAACCGCGGCGTCGAGATCGATTCGCAGGTCGCCGACGGCCCGCAGTCGGTGATCCTCAACCAGGTCACGTTCGGCATCGCCGTGCGGATGGCGGTGATGGGCATCGTCGCCGGCAACAGCGACTGAGCCCGCTTTCGCGCATCCTGATCCAGGCACTCAACGCATTCAACGCATTCACAGACAGCGCATGAAGATTCATATCAAAGGCGGCACGCTGATCGACCCGGTCGCCGGCACCGAACGGCAGGCCGACGTTTTCGTCGCGGACGGCAAGGTCGCCGCGATTGCCGACACCGGCACCGCCGCGCCGGCCGGTTTCAACGCCGAGAAGACCATCGACGCATCGGGCCTGATCGTCGCGCCCGGCCTCGTCGACCTGTGCGCGCGGCTGCGCGAGCCGGGCTACGAGCACAAGGCGACGCTCGCGTCCGAGATGGCCGCGGCCGTCGCGGGCGGCGTCACGACCCTCGTTTGCCCGCCGGATACCGACCCCGTGCTCGACGAGCCGGGCCTCGTCGAGATGCTCAAGTTCCGCGCACGCAACCTCCACCAGGCGAACGTGCATCCGCTCGGCGCGCTGACGGTCGGCCTCAAGGGTGAAGTGATCACCGAGATGGTCGCGCTGACCGAGTCCGGCTGCGTCGGCTTCACGCATGCCAACGTGCCGGTGCGCGACACGCAGGTGCTGCTGCGTGCGCTGCAGTACGCGAGCACCTACGGCTACACCACGTGGCTGCGCCCGCAGGACGCATTCATCGGCCGTGGCGGCGTTGCCGCGAGCGGCGCGCTTGCGTCGCGGCTCGGGCTGTCCGGCGTGCCGGTCGCGGCCGAGACGATCGCGCTGCACACCATCTTCGAATTGATGCGCGTGACGGGCGCACGCGTGCACCTCGCGCGGCTGTCGTCGGCGGCCGGCCTTGCACTCGTGCGCGCGGCGAAGGCCGAGGGGCTGCCCGTGACGTGCGACGTCGGCGTGAATCACGTGCACCTGATCGATGTCGACATCGGCTACTTCGATTCGCAGTTCCGGCTCGACCCGCCGCTGCGCAGCGAGCGCGATCGCGAAGCGATTCGCGTGGCGCTCGCCGACGGGACGATCGACGCGATCTGCTCCGACCACACGCCGGTCGACGACGACGAGAAGCTGCTGCCGTTCGGCGAAGCGACGCCGGGCGCGACGGGGCTCGAGCTGCTGCTGTCGCTGACGCTGAAGTGGGCGGACGAGACGCGTACGCCGCTCGCGCAGGCGCTGCGCCGCATCACGTCGGCGCCGGCCGACGTGCTGCAGCTGCCGGCCGGCCGACTCGCCGAAGGCGGCGCGGCCGACCTGTGCGTGTTCGACCCGCGCGCACACTGGCGTGTCGAGCCGCGTGCGCTGAAGAGCCAGGGCCACAACTCGCCGTTCCTCGGCTACGAACTGCCCGCCTGCGTGCGCGCGACGCTCGTCGCCGGACAGATCGCGTTCGAGCGCCCCTGAACCACGCCGGACCTTCGCCATGATTGCCCTTCGCAAGCTGCGTCTCGTCTTTCACCTGTTGCGCGGCATGGCGATCGTCGCGCTGCGTTTTTCGCACGTCACGCCCGCGCGGCGTGCCGAGATGACGCGGCGCTGGTCGCTCAAGCTGCTGCGGATCTGCGGGATGCGCCTCGTCGTCCATAACGACGGCGCGCGGCTCGATGCGAGCGCGCTCGTGGTCGGCAACCACGTGTCCTGGCTCGACATCTACACGATCAACGCGTGGCGGCCGACGCCGTTCGTGTCGAAGGCCGAAGTGCGGCAATGGCCGGTCGTCGGCTGGCTCGCCGAGAAGCTCGACACCGTGTTTCTGCAGCGCGAGAAGCGCACCGAGGCGATGCGGGTCATGCACGAAATGGCCGAGCGCCTGCGCAACGGCGGGCTGATGTGCGTGTTTCCGGAAGGCACGACGACGGACGGGCAGGAACTGCTGCCGTTCCATGCGAACCTGTTCCAGGCCGCGGTATCGGCAGGCTGCGCGGTGCAGCCGATCTGCCTGATGTACGAGGACGCGCAGCGGCGGCAGTCGGTCGCGCCGGCCTACACGGGCGAGCTGGCGCTCGGCAAGTCGCTCGACATGGTGTTGCGCGGCGGCCCGATCGTCGCGCATCTTTACGTGTGCGAGCCGATCGCGCCGGGCGGCGACCGGCGGGCGACGTCCGCCGCGGCGCGCGATGCGATCGCGGCCGCGCTCGCGACGCTGCAGGAGAGGGTCGGCAAGCCGTCGGCCGAGTCGCTCGCGGAACTGGCGAAGCATGCGTATCCGGCGACCGAGGTCGGCACCGGTGCGGCGCGCAACGAGGCGGCCGACGCGCCCGTGCCGGGGCGAGAGGGCTGACGCGTTGGGGCCGATCCACCTCCGGCCCCGCGAATCAGTTTCTCGTCACTCTCCGCCCGGTGAGCGGCACGCTTCGCACTGCACCTGCGTGACCGTGCGCTGCGCCGGATCGGCCGTCAGCTGTACGGCCGACAGCTGGTTACCCCACACACACCCCGAATCGAGCGCGACGACGTTCTCGCGCAGCATCAGGCCGAGCGCGGCCCAGTGCCCGAACACGACCGTCACGTCCTCCGTGCGGCGCCCCGGGACGTCGAACCACGGCAGGTAGCCGGGCGGCGCGCTGTCGAGGCCGCCGTTCGCCTTGAATTCCATCGCGCCGTCGGGCGTGCAGAAGCGCACGCGCGTGAATGCGTTGAACGCGACGCGCATCCGGTCGCGTTTCTTCAGGTTGGGACTCCATTGATTCGGCTCGTTGCCGTACAGCTGCTGCAGCGTGTCGCGCCAGTCGGGCGCGCGCAGCGCGCGCTCGAGTTCGTCGGCGAGTTCGAGCACTAGCGTGGTGTCCCACTGCGGCAGCACGCCCGCATGCACGAGCAGCATTCCGTTTTCCGCATGCACGAACGGGCGGTGGCGGACCCAATCGAGCAGCGCGTCGGCGTCGGGGGCGTCGAGGATTTCGCCGATGGTGTCGCCCGGGCGCTCGGTGCGCAGGCCGGCGGAGACCGCAAGCAGGTGGAGGTCGTGATTGCCGAGCACGACGGTCGCGCGCGGGTCGAGGTCGACAACGGCGCGCAGGGCGGCAAGGGAGCCGGGCCCGCGGTTGACGACGTCGCCGGCGATCCAGAGCGGAGTGTCGGCAGGTGGGGACAGCTTGTCGAGCAGCGACTGGAGAGCGGAATGACAGCCCTGGATGTCGCCGATGGCGATGGGGGTCGAATGCATGAGGGTCGGATCGTGAGGAATCGGGTGAACTGAGAAAAAAGTCGCATAAACACAGGCGTAATGCAAAGGTCGTTCCGCATCGGGCCGTCAGTGAGGCATGCGATTTTTCGTGACGCAAAGGGCCGGGGCGCTGTATCAAGTTGTTAGCAGCGTGGAATTGACGTCGACTGGATTCCTATAATTGACATTTTCGCTCCGAAATTAACATCTCGTGACTTTGCCGGTCATGGCGACCGGTTAAAATGCCGGGCCTGATCGGCCGAGACTTGGCCACTGTGACATGACAAGAAGTGCGACGAGCGCCTGCCAGGCGCGCCGCACACTATTACTAGAGGAAGCTTCATGATCCTGGTTACCGGCGGCGCGGGTTTTATCGGTGCCAATTTCGTACTCGATTGGATGGCTGCTTCTGTTGAGGCCGTGCTCAATGTCGACAAGCTGACCTATGCAGGCAACCTGCGGACGCTGGCACCACTGGACGGAAGCCCGGATCATGTGTTCGCCCGGGTCGACATTTGCGATCGCGCAGCACTTGATGCGCTGTTCGCCGAGTACAAGCCGCGGGCCGTGATCCACTTTGCCGCTGAAAGCCACGTCGACCGCTCGATCCACGGGCCGGCCGATTTCGTGCAGACCAACGTCGTCGGCACGTTCACGCTGCTCGAGGCGGCACGCACGCACTGGAACGGGTTGAGCGACGTGGAGAAGGTGGAATTCCGCTTCTTGCACGTGTCGACCGACGAGGTGTTCGGATCGCTGTCAGCGACCGATCCGCAATTCTCGGAGACGACTCCGTACGCACCGAACAGCCCCTATTCGGCGACGAAGGCTGGTTCCGATCATCTGGTGCGTGCGTATCACCATACGTATGGCCTGCCGACACTCACGACGAATTGCTCGAACAATTACGGCCCGTATCAGTTTCCGGAGAAGCTGATTCCGCTGATGATCGCGAATGCACTCGCGGGCAAGCCGTTGCCGGTCTACGGCGATGGCCAGAACGTGCGCGACTGGCTGTACGTCGGCGACCACTGCAGCGCGATCCGCGAAGTGCTTGCGCGCGGCGTGCCGGGCGAGACGTACAACATCGGCGGCTGGAACGAGAAGAAGAATCTCGATGTCGTGCATACGCTGTGCGATCTGCTCGACGCGGCGCGGCCGAAGGCGGCGGGTTCGTATCGCGAGCAGATCACCTATGTGAAGGACCGCCCGGGCCACGACCGCCGTTACGCGATCGATGCGCGCAAGCTCGAGCGCGAGCTCGGCTGGAAGCCCGCGGAGACGTTCGAGACGGGGCTCGCGAAGACCGTACGCTGGTACCTCGAGAACCAGCCATGGGTGGACGAAGTCGCGTCGGGCGATTACCGCAGGTGGGTCGAAACCAATTACGCGCAACGCACGTGAGGGCTTGATCGATGGCACGCAAAGGCATAATCCTCGCCGGCGGCTCGGGCACGCGACTGTATCCGATTACCTACTCGGTGTCGAAGCAGTTGCTCCCGGTGTACGACAAGCCGATGATTTACTACCCGCTTTCGACGCTGATGCTCGCGGGCATTCGCGACGTGCTGGTCATTTCGACGCCAGCGGACACGCCGCGCTTCCAGGCGTTGCTGGGCGATGGCTCGAAGTGGGGTATGAACCTGCAGTACGCGGTCCAGCCGTCGCCGGACGGGCTCGCGCAGGCGTTCATCATTGGGCGGGACTTCATCGGCAACGATCCGAGCGCGCTCGTGCTCGGCGACAACATATTCCACGGCAACGATCTCGCCAAGCAGTTGCTCGCGGCCAACGCGCGCGCCGAAAGCGCCACCGTGTTTGCCTATCATGTGCAGGACCCGGAGCGTTACGGCATCGTCGAATTCGACGACCAGATGCGCGCGTTGTCGATCGAGGAAAAGCCGCTTCAGCCGCGCTCGCGCTACGCCGTGACCGGTCTGTATTTCTACGACAACGATGTGTGCGACATTGCGGCCGACATCAAGCCGTCGGCGCGCGGCGAACTCGAAATCACCGACGTCAATTCCCGTTATCTCGCGGCGGGCAAGCTGCAGGTGGAGATCATGGGGCGCGGTTATGCGTGGCTCGATACGGGCACGCACGATTCGCTGATGGAGGCTGCGGCATTCATTGCGACCTTGCAGAAGCGCCAGGGCCTCGTGGTCGCGTGTCCGGAGGAAATTGCATACCGACTGGGCTGGATCGACGCCGAGCGCCTCTTGGAACTCGCCGCGCCGCTCGCCAAGAACGGGTACGGGCAATATCTGAAGAACCTACTGACGGACAAGATCCTATGGCAATCACGGTAACTTCCACGGCAATTCCAGACGTCAAGCTGATCGAGCCGAAGGTCTTCGGCGATGCTCGCGGGTACTTCTTCGAGAGCTTCAATCAGCGGGAATTCCGAGAGCAGGTTGCGGATGTCGAGTTTGTTCAGGACAACGAGTCGCGCTCCGGTAAATCGGTGCTTCGCGGGATGCACTATCAGATCAGCCATGCGCAGGGCAAGCTGGTCCGCGTCGTCGAAGGCGAAGTTTTCGACGTTGCCGTCGACCTGCGCCGTTCGTCGCCGACGTTCGGAAAATGGGTCGGCAGCGTACTGTCCGCGGAAAACCACCTTCAGATGTGGGTGCCAGCCGGATTCGCGCACGGCTTCCTGGTGATGTCCGAGACAGCGACGTTTCAGTACAAGACGACCGATTTCTGGTACCCCGAATTCGAACGCGTGCTGCTGTGGAATGATGCGCAGGTCGCCATCGACTGGCCGCTCGACCGGGATCCGGTGGTCGCGCCGAAAGATCTCGCCGGTACCGTTTTGGCGGATCTGGAGACCTACGCATGAGGATTCTCGTGACCGGGGCGAACGGGCAGGTCGGGTGGGAGCTCGTCCGCGCGCTGCAGCCGCTGGGTGAGGTGGTCGCAGCGACTCGCCACGTCGTCGATCTTGGCGACGCGGCTGCCGTCGACGCATACGTCGACACGCTCGCGCCCGATCTCGTGGTCAATGCGGCCGCCTATACGGCTGTGGATCGTGCCGAGGACGAGCCCGAAGCCGCGTTCGCGGTCAATCGCGATGCGGTGGGCGCGCTCGCGCAGGCGGCACGCGAGCGCGGTGCATTGCTGATCCATTTCTCGACTGACTATGTGTTCGACGGAAGCAAGCGGACACCGTATGTCGAAAGCGACGCGGTGTGCCCGCTGAACGTCTACGGCGCGAGCAAGTTGGCAGGCGAACAGGCCATCGCCGATGCCGGCGGAGACTGGCTCGTGTTCCGTACGTCATGGGTGTACGCCTCGCGCGGGCAGAATTTCCTGCGCACGATGCTCCGGCTGGGCGCGAATCGCGAGGCGCTGTCCGTCGTCAGCGATCAGTTCGGCGCGCCGACGAGCGCGCGCATGATCGCCGATCTGACCGCGCACGCTGCGGCAAAAGCGCTTGCCGAGCGTCGGGCGGGATCGTTCACGAGCGGCGTGTACCACATGACGGCGCAGGGCGAGACGACCTGGCACGCGTTCGCCGAAGCCATTTTTGCCGGCGCCAGAAGACTGTCCCCACAGATCGATCTGGCGATCCGGGAGGTGAAGCCGATTCCCGCGACCGAGTATCCGGCGAAGACCGCGCGTCCGACCTTTTCGGTGCTCGACAACACGCGGTTCGACGAGCGTTTCGGATTGCATCGACCGCAGTGGTTGGACGGGCTTGCGCTCGTCCTCGCGGAACTGTTCGATGCTTGATGCCGCCCGGTTCGGGCGGCGCACATCACAATTCATGCCGCGTCGTGTATGCGGTATGGCTTAGCTAGAGATTGTCATGCGGGAACTCATCCAACCATCACTTCCTATCTGGCGGCATCGCCGCCTGATCCTCCAAATGGCGCGCCGCGAGGTGGTCGGCCGGTATCGCGGCTCGGTGCTCGGCCTGCTCTGGTCGTTCTTCAACCCGCTGCTGCTGCTGACCGTCTACACGTTCGTGTTCAGCGTGATCTTCAAGGCGCGCTGGAACACCGGCTCCGATTCGAAGACCGAATTCGCCGTCGTGTTGTTCGTCGGGATGATCATGTTTCAGGTGTTTTCGGAAGCGGTGAACCGTGCGCCGTCGCTCATCATCAGTAACGCGAACTACGTGAAGAAGGTCGTGTTCCCGCTCGAGGTGCTGCCTGTCGTCGCGCTGCTCGTCGCGTTGTTCCATGCCGGGATCAGCTTTTGCGTGCTGGTGCTCGCGATGGTCGTGCTGGGTTTTCCCGTGCATGCGACGATCCTGTATTTCCCGCTGATCGTGCTGCCGTTCATCCTGTTTACCCTCGGCGTCTGCTGGTTCCTCGCTTCGCTGGGCGTATTCATCCAGGACATCGGCCAGTCGATCGGGCTCGTCACGACGGTGCTGATGTTCCTCACGCCGGTGTTCTATCCGGTGAGCTCGCTGCCGGCCCATTACCAGCGTATCGTCGGCATGAATCCGCTCGCGTTCGTCATCGAGCAAAGCCGAAACGTCGTGATCTTTGGAACCGTGCCAAGCTGGACCGGTGTGTTGTTGATGATGGTCGTCAGTATCGGTGTCGCGGCGCTGGGCTACCAATGGTTTAATCGCACGAGGAAAGGATTCGCAGATGTCCTCTGATCTCGCAGTCAGCGTGAAGGATCTGAGCAAGGTCTTTCATATTTACGATAGCCCGCGCGCCCGCCTGTTGCAGATGCTGTTCGGCTCCCGCAAGCAGTATTACCGCGAGTTCTGGGCGCTACGTGACATTTCGTTCGACATCGCACGGGGCGAAACGGTCGGGATCGTCGGTCACAACGGCTCCGGAAAGTCCACGCTGCTCCAGGTGATCTCGGGGACGCTCGCGCCGAGCGCCGGCAACGTCGAAACGAACGGCAAGGTCGCCGCGCTGCTCGAACTCGGGTCGGGCTTCAACCCCGAATTCACCGGCCGCGAGAACGTGATGCTGTACGGCCAGATTCTCGGGATGAGCGAGGAGGAACTGGAAGAGAAATATCCGGCGATCGTCGATTTCTCCGAGATCGGTGATTTCGTCAACCAGCCGTTGAAAACCTATTCGTCGGGTATGTACGTGCGTCTGGCGTTCTCGGTCGCGATCCACGTCAACCCGGACATCCTGATCGTCGATGAAGCGCTGTCGGTCGGCGACGCGCTGTTTCAGGCGAAGTGCATGGCAGTGATGAAGAAGCTGATGGATCGCGGCACGACGCTGCTGTTCGTCAGCCACGATCCGGGCTCGGTGAAGGCGCTGTGCGACCGGGCGATCCTGCTCGATCACGGCAACATGCTGGCCGTCGGTTCGACGGACCACGTGATCGAGTCGTATTACTCGTCCTACGTCCGCAAGAAGCAGCACGTGATCGAGGACGCCGATGCACCCGCGGCGCAGATCGCCGAGCTCGATGCCGACCTCAACGATGGTGCGGACGAGTTCCAGAAACAGGCGGCGTTCCAGCGGATCCGTAATGGACGCGCGAGCTTCGTCAACGTGCAATTGCTGAACGAACAGGGCCGCGCGACACGCCAGGTCACGTACGGCGACACCGTGACGCTGAGAATGGTCGTGAGCATCGAGGAGGATCTGCCGCTGCTCGCTTTCGGCTATCACCTGCGCGACAAGAACGGGTTCGATATCGCGTACTCGGACACCGGTCTCGAACATGCGCATTTGTACGACCTGCACGCGGGTGAAGTCCACGTGGTCGACTGGACGTTCAAGGTATCGCTGCGCGGAGGTGACTACAGTATCAGTGCGGCGACTTCGGTGCCGACTGACCTGAGCATCGGCCAGGTCGACACGTGCGATCATGTGCCGATCGCCGTGCAGTTCAATGTCTCGCGCGGCACCTACCTGCCGCTGTATGGCGCCGTGCATTTCGACAACAAGGTTCAGACGCGTCTGTTGTCGAAGACGGTGGCCTGACGCAGCGTTGGCCGGCAGTGGATCCGGCGCCGGGGCCGGCGTGCGGATTCGCACGAGGAATCAATCAGGAGCGCCCTATGAGACAGAAGCCGGATGGTTTCGCCAATCCGATCTATGTGACGAGACCGATGTTGCCGCCGCTCGGCGAATTTACATCGCAACTGGAAGACATCTGGGACAGCGCGTGGCTGACCAACGGCGGTGCGAAGCACGTCGCGCTGGAGGCAGCGCTCGCGAAGCGGCTCGGCGCTCGCCACTTCTCGCTGTTCAACAATGGGACGAGTGCGCTGCTCGTCGCCTGCCAGGCGCTGCGGCTCGCCGGTGAGGTCATCACGACCCCGTTCACGTTTCCCGCAACGCCGCATGTGCTGCACTGGAACAACGTGACGCCGGTGTTCTGCGATATCGACGAGGATACGCTGACCATCGATCCGGCCGTGGCCGAAGCGCTGATCACACCGCGCACGACGGGCGTGCTCGGCGTGCACGTGTACGGGATGCCGTGCGACGTGAAGGCGTTCGAGCGGATCCGCGAGCAGTACGGCGTCAAGGTGCTCTACGACGGCGCGCACGCGTTCGGTACGGAAATCGACGGCAAGCCGGTCGCCGAGTTCGGCGACGCGACGATGTACAGCTTCCATGCGACGAAGCTGTTTCACTCGGCCGAGGGCGGTGGGCTGGCGATGGCGGACGAAGCGACGAAGCGGCGCGTCGATTTGCTGAAAAATTTTGGAATCTTGAACGAAACCGAAGTCATCATGCCGGGTACCAACGGCAAGATGAACGAAGTGCAGGCGGCACTGGGGCTCGTCAATCTCGCCCATTACGATGCAGAGCACGCCGCGCGGCAGCGCGTGGCACAGGTCTATCTGAGCCGCCTGGACGAGATTCCCGGCATCACGTGCTTCCGGCTGCCGCCGAACGTCGGCCATAGCATGCAGTACTTCATCGTGCGCGTGAATCCGCAGGCATGCGGCGTGTCGCGCGACCAACTGTACGACACGCTGAAGCAGTTCAACGTGATTTCGCGGCGCTATTTCTACCCGCTTTGCAGCGAGCACAATTGCTATCGCGCCCTGCCGAGCGCTGATCCCGGCCGCCTGCCGGTTGCGACGCGCGTGTCCCGCGAAGTGCTGGCGCTGCCGCTGTACGGCGAACTCGGAGAGGACGGCGCGAATCGCATCGTCGACATCATTCAATACATCTGCAATGGCAAACAATAATTATTCGACCGGGGAATCGCGGCCGCGTGTCAGCGTTCTCACGACGTCTTACAACTACGGCAGATTCATCGGGGAGACGATTCGGTCGGTACTGTCCCAGACGTACGCGTCATGGGAGCTGATCATAGTCGACGACTGCTCGACCGACGATTCCTGGGAGGTCATCCAGCAGTTCGACGACCCGCGGATTCGCGCGGTGCGTCAGGAGCGGAATCAGGGCGCGTGCGCGGCGTACAACACGGCGCTGCGTCTCGCATCCGGTGAATTCATCGCGAGCCTGGATTCCGACGACGTGTTCGTGCCCGAGAAGCTGGCGGCGCAGGTCGCGTTCATGGACACCCATCCGGATGTCGACATCTGCGGCAGCTTCATGGCGGAAATCGATGCGTCGAGCCAGCCGGTCGACGTCGACAAATGCTTTTATGCGCCGTGGTTCAATCAGGATCTCGACCTCAATGCGCCCGACAGCTGGGTGTGGGAAAACCACCTGTGCCATTCGACCGTGCTGGTCAGGAAGTCCATGCACGATCGAATCGGTTTTTTTCGGGAGGATCTGACTTACTCGCCGGACTGGGATTTCTGGTTGCGTTCGCTCGCCGGCGGTGCACGATTTCATGTGATGAAGGACGCACTCCTGCTTTACCGTGCGCACGGCGGCAACATCACGCACCGCAATCGCGATGCGCTGATGTGGGAGTATGCAGACATCTCCGGCGGTGTCGTGCATCCTTACCTCGCGCGGATCGAGCGCTTCGACTTGCTGCGCAAGAGCATGGAGTCGTTCGTCGGGCGCTTCTTCGAAATCGACGGCGACTGGCGGCGGTTTCTGGAACTGATCGAGATGCTGCGCGTGTACGACCGTCACGAGGATACGTTCAGGATTCCGCCGCATCTGTTCTTCAACAGCGAACTGACCGCGTTCGTGACGAGACTCGCATCTGGCTGGTCGCCGCAAGCTTTTGCCGCCGTTCGAGAGCGCCTGTCGCGGCTAGAGGGCGAGTACGCTGGTTCAGCGCAGGCGGCGGGCGCGCATGCGCCCGAAGACGCCGCGACGTTTCAACTGATGATTCGCGGCGAACGTGACCGCGCGCTTGCCGAACTGGATCAGGCGCGTATCGAGCGCGAGCACATTGCCACGGAACTCGAACACGCGAAAGCGGCGCTGCGCGCCGCGGCCGAGCGGGAAGAGCGGCTCACCGCCAGCCTGGCCGACGCGCAGACGGAACTCGATCGTGTCAGGGGAACCATCTGGGGCAAGGCGGATAATCTGTACCGGCGCCTGAGCCGATAGCCTATCAGCGAATGATTCAAGATATCTAACCATGCCGCGATACCAGCATCTTCTGTACTTTGCCCAACGCGTCTACCATCGCCTGCCGGTGAGCCAGGAGGCGAAGTGGCGCGTTCGCAAGGCCATTTCGCCGGTTATCACGTCCTTGCGTCAAGGCAAGTCGATTCGTCAGGCATTGCGCTCGGCGGTCCGGCGCGAAAAGTTGCTCGATCACGCTCGCGAATCGCGCCTGCAGCACCTGCTGCTCGACCTCGCGCAGCGGGGCGTGCGAAACGTCAGCCACGTCATTGCGGTGCCGTTCCTCGGAACGGGGGGCGCAGAGAATGTCGCGCTCAATTTCTCGAGAGCGCTGCGCGAGATCCGTCCCGATCGTCAGGTCCTGATCGTCGTCGCCGATCGCGACCTGGTCGACGAGCGCGTCGCGCGGATCGATGGCGTGCATGTAGTCGTTCTGCGCGATTTCACCGAAGACGATTCGTACGCGCTGAAGCAGGCGCTCCTGTATGACATGCTGCTGGCAATCCGGCCCGCCGTGTTCCACAACATCAATAGCGAAGTCGCGTGGAACGCGGTCATCTCGCAGGGAAGCCGGCTCCAGGAAATCACGCGTCTGTTCGCCAGCATTTTTGCGTTCCAGTTCGCCGAGGACGGCAAGAGCAAGATCGGCTACGCCGCTTATTTCCTTCAGCCGGGGCTGCCGGCGCTGACCGCGCTGCTGTCCGACAACCAGCGCTTCGTGACCGATGCGCGCGCCGAATACAACCTCGGGCAGCAGGGTGACAAGCTGCGTGTCGTGTACAACCCCAGCCGCATGGCGACCGACGGCTGGAAGACGCGCGCGTTAGCGCGCATCGCGAGCCGCGGGCAGGATCTGGCGGGGCAGCGCCCGGCATTTCTGTGGGCCGGGCGGCTCGACAAGGAGAAACGTGTCGACCTGCTGTTGGCGCTCGTGCGGGCATGCCCGCATATTGATTTCTACGTCTATGGCCAAGCGGTTGTGAACGTCAGCGAGCAACTCCCCGATCTCGCGAATCTGCATCTGATGGGGCCGTTCACGTCCCCGGAGGAACTCGTGCGCGAACGAGCGTACACGGGCTTCATCTTCACGTCGAAGTGGGAAGGCATGCCGAACATCCTGCTCGAGATCGGGGCGCTGGGCATGCCGATCATCGCGCCGTCGGTGGGTGGTGTTGGCGAACTGATATCCGATTCGACCGGATATCCGCTGTCGGAGAAGCCGGAGGTCGCGGATTATCGCGCGGCGATGGAGTTGGTCATTTCGAATTCGCAGGAAGCCGAAGCGCGCGCCCGCGCGCTCGTCGAGCTGATCGACGGGCGCCATACGTGGCAGCGGTTCGTCGAGCATGTCAAGGAGTTGGAAGGTTATGGGAGCTGACCGGAAAGAATCGGGCGCTGACGACTCGCGAGATTCGTCGTTGCCGCTCGTATCGGTGGTAATCCCCTGTTTCAATCAGGCGCAGTATCTGAATGAATCGATCTCGTCGGTGCTCGATGCGTATCGCGGGCCGCTGGAGATCATCGTTGTCGATGACGGTAGCACGGCACCCAGGACCGATAGCCATCTGCGTGCAGCCGAAGCGCTGTCGCCCATGGTGCGGGTGATTTCGCAGCAGAACGCGGGCCTTTCGGGCGCGCGCAACACGGGTATCGCTGCCGCGACGGGCGAATTCGTGCAGTTGCTGGATGCAGACGACATCGTCGTTCCGCCGAAGCTCGACCTGCAGGTTGCGCATTTCCAGGTCGCGAATGCACTTGACGTATCGGTGTCCAACTTTCTGTTGTGCGACGATACACGCTCGGTCTTCTCGAAAAACGACGAAGCGATCGCGCACTCGTCGCTCAGCTTGTCCGATTTTCTGTACAAATGGGAGCGCGGCTTCGCGATTCCGATCCACTGTGCGCTGTTTCGCCGAACGGTGCTGATGGACGCGCCGTTCGACACGTCCGCGCGCGCGAAGGAAGATTGGCTGTTCTGGTGCGGCCTGAGCGCGCGCGGCGCGCGCATGGCGTACCTCAACGCGCACAATGCGATTTACCGGCAGCATGCGCAAAGCATGCGCCGGTCGTACGTGAAGATGGGCAAGAGCTGGCTGCATGCTGCGGCCAAGATCGACGCGATGGTGTCCGCCCGCGAACCGGCTTTTTTTGAGTCTGCGGTCGACTGGTTCGAGAATTTCTATCGAAAGCACCCGGCGTACGTCGAGGAAATCGCACAGTTGCGCGGCCATGCGCATGAAACCGGATCGGGGGCTGCCACGTCGCCGGCCGCTCCCGCGGATCTGCTTGCGCGGAAGCTGGCGCGCCTGCAGGCCGCCATTGCGAAAATGCCAGTGTCGGCGACACCGCTGATCAGCGTCGTGATCCCGGCATACAACCACTTCGACTACATCGACGGCTGCCTACTGTCCGTGATCGAGCAGCAGGACGTCGCATTCGAGATCATCTGTGTCGACGACTGTTCTCCCGATGCACGCACGACCTCACTGCTGCATGCGTTGCAGGGCAGTCATCCGAACGTGCGAATCGTCCTCAACGGCGAAAACAGGGGTATTTCGCGCACGCAGAACGAAGCAGTCGAACAGGCGGCTGGAGAATATGTTGCATTCGTCGATTGCGACGACGCGCTGGCGCCCGGCGCGCTGTCCCGCGTCGCGCAGGTACTGGCGCAGGGGCAGCCGTGCGATTACCTGTTCACCGACCGGTTCGACATCGACGAAAGTGGTGACGAAATCCGGCGTGCGGACTATGGCGGTTATCCCGGCATCGCGTTCCGGAACGACGCGAGCATCAAGGGCGACCTGCTCGACGGCATGGTAGCGTCGCACCTGAAGGTGATTCGGCGCAGCGCGTATCTGCAGTCGGGCGGATCGGTCGATGCCTATTCAGGCATCCAGGACTGGGAGCTGGCGCTGAAGATCGCGGAGTTCGGCAATTTCCGGTATCTGCATGAACCACTCTATCGGCACCGGATTCATACGCGCTCCGTTACCTCGTCGGACAGCGTCGGCCAGTTCAGGCGGACCAATATCGTCCGGCGGCAGTTTGCCGGCAGGTGGCTTTGCGACGGACGCGACCGAACCGGGCCGGTCACGCGTTTTTCGAGCGACGCGAAGTCGATACCGTCGATCGAACAACTGAAGGAAGTGTGGCGGCAGGGGCGGCGATGCGAGATGGTCGTCGCGGCGGACGCGCCGCCACCGGTGCTCAATTTTCTGCGGGAATTCAATTCGTACTTCGATCGCATCGTGTGGACGAGCGCCGAAACCTATGCGGGTCTGCTCGGGTATGTAGAGCCCGGCGTGATGGTGGCGTACGGGCGGGCGCAGCACGACTGACCGGAGCGTGGGGCGCACGTTGCACGCGCGCCCGGCCTGACGGTTTGACTGTCGGCCGGTGCCGTGCCGCAGTTACTTCCTCCCGGTAAACGGCCGCATGATCGCCCGCAGCAGCGGGCCCAGCACTGGAATCCGGTGCAGGCGAAGATACGCGCGATAGATGATGAAGATGCGGGCGCGCTGAAACGCGACCCACTGGTTCGCGTATTGCCGCAGTTCGACCGACTCGCTCCTGAGGACGTCGGCTTCACGTGCGTGGACGAGCAGCTTCGCGCGTGCGTCCGCGAGTTCCCGCCTCAAGCGACGCAGTTCTTCCTGGTTTTCCGCGGATGCGGCGGTCTGGCCGGCGGATGCCGGTGCGGGCTCGTGGGATTCGTGATGGGAGGCATTCATACCGAATATTCGCTGAATGTTCGCGACGTACTGCGCGTCGCCATGCTTGTCGTGAACGTAGTCGGACGCGCGCTTCGACAGCGCTCCGAGCAAATCGGGTTGGGCGTAAAGGCGCTCGATGGCATCGCGATACGCGTCGACAGCTTCGTCGAGGTCGTTCGATGCCTCGATGAGGATGCCGGTCTCGCCGTCGAGCACGGCTTCGCCGATACCGCCGATGTTCGGTGCGATGACCGGGAGCCCCGACCCCATCGCTTCGAGAATGACGTTCGGCAGTCCATCGAACCATGACGTATAGACGAGAGCATCGTATTCGTGTAACGGAAGATCCGCAAACGCCGAAAACGGCCCCTTATAGTTTGCGTCGGCCAGGTCGACGTCGAACCCCGGCGTGATGCCGCCGTACAGGTCGAGTGTGATGCCGGAACCGCTCCGCGCGAAGTACTTCGACAGTGCGACGGCCAGTTGCGGCCGCTTCTGGCCATCCAGCCGCGACGCCCACAGCAGGCGACGACGCGGCGTCGCGTGGAGCGTCGGTTCCTTGACGCCGTGCAGCAGCGCGGGGAGGTTGTTCCAGCGGGACGCGTTGGCGCCGAAGATGAATTCGTCGTCGACGACCGTTTGTTCGTTGTCGGTGACGATCCGCGTGATGTGCTGGATGTTGTTCGTCAGGAACTCAACCGCGCCGCCGGAGATGATTGATACGTTGTCTTCGTAGACACGCGTGTCGCAGAACCGGTAGTACGTGACGTCGCGCCCGCTGAACTGCGCGAAATGGCGGCTCAGCATGCGATGGGAAAACACGCATGCGCGAATGTGCAGACGGGCGTCGGGCGCCGCGGCGCGAATCAGGCGTGCGGTGATGCGATCGCGCTGGCGGTCCTCGAGCTTCTTGCCGAGCACTGCGACGTCGACGAAGATCGCCGCGTCGGGCAGCCGCGACAACCACGCGTGCTTTTCCATCGGCTCGCCGGAAACCACGAGGATACGCTTCGACGCGCCGCATGCCAGCAGGCCGTTCATCACGTCGAGGATGTAGCGCTCCGCGCCGCCCGCGGGCAGGAACGGGATCAGGAATACGTCCGTGATCGGGCCGGCGTCGCGAATGGCCTCGCACATCTCGTAGTAGACCGCCGACGGTTCGGGTGTCGACCACATCGCGCTCGTCTGGCTGCCGTGCCGCAGCGCCAGCGTGTCGACAGCCGGGTCGATCCGGTTGGCAGCCTCCGTCATGTCCGACAGCAGCCGGCTGCCGAGGAATTTCTGCTTGACGTCGTACCACGGTGGCAACATGCGTTCGCCGGCGCGGTACGCACGGTAGTCGTCCGCGAACACGCGCAGGTAAACGGCCGGGTCGAACAGGTCGGTATCCGGCGTTTCGAGCTCGACGTTCAGGCTGCGCGCGGCAGCCATGATGCTCTGCTGGCGCTGGCGATAGTAAAGAACAGTGTCGGGGATGTAGTGTGCCTTCATCCCGAGCGCGATCGCGCACGAATTGAAGTGCCAGTCCTCGAATGCGTGGCCGCGCTGCGTATCGCAGTGCACATACTTGAGGCGATCGAACGTCGAGCGATGGAAGAACACGCGCGACACGTACGGATGGATGTCCGCGAGCAGGAACGGCATCAGGTCCGCTTCGCCATATTCGGTAATGAAGTACATCGAACCGAATGCGATCAGGTACTGCGGGAACAGTAGCGCATCGTTGCCGTACTGCTTCGCCGCGGCCAGCGCTTCGACGAAGAAGTTGAACGATACGAGATCGTCGGCATCGGCCGTGGCGAAATATTCGCCTTGCGCGATCTCGCAACCGGAGTTTCTGCTAAGACCCAGCGAGCGGTTCGACACCTCGATCGTCTGGACTCCGTCGAAACTGGAGAGGTCGGCCGACGCGATGACAGAGCGGGTCGCTTCGTTCGGGTTGTCAAGGACGACGACAATTTCCAGGGTGATACCGCGGGCTCTTGCGAAGTCTGCCGCTTCAGCCAGGGACCGGAGCGTCCGGTTGATGATGCCGCCCTCATTGTGAGCGTTGAGAATCACCGAAATATCAAACATAGGGTGCAACTGGCGGATGCGTATCGAGGTGACGCATTATATACAGAAGCATTTGGCGTTTCGGAGCCGGCCGGGGCGGGGCCGCACACGCCTGTATTGCGGCCCTTTTTCCGGCCAGGGCGCCCGTGGCGCCCGCCGCCACGGCATAATTGCTACAAATGGCAATCCAGTTTGTGTGCGCAGGCATCGCTGCGCACACTGACGGATTCCCCTCGCGCCAAATGTTAACGATAGTCAGCACGTGACATCTCATCCGCAAGCAGTCAATCACGCTCCGCATCCCGTCGACGAAATCCTGTCGATTTCCATCGTGACGTACAACCCGGACGAGGCGCTCCTCGCGCGTACGTTCTCCAGTCTCCGCGCGGCATGTGCGCGTCTCCGGACCGTGCGCGGTGCCAGCGCGATCAGCGTGTGCGTGGTCGATAACGGCGGCTTGCCGGACCTCGCGGCGGATCGTGCCGCGTTCGAGCAGGCCGGCATCGGGTACGGCGTGCTGTCCGGTCACGGCAACGTCGGCTACGGGCGCGGGCACAACCTCGCGATCGAAGCGGCGCGTAGTCGCTATCACCTGATCCTGAACCCCGACATCGACCTCGAGCCGGATGCGCTCGTGCAGGCGCTCGACTTTCTCGATACGCATCCCGAAGCAGGCTTGCTGACGCCGCGCATCGGCGACGATTCGGGCCGGATCCAGTATCTGTGCCGCCGCTATCCGGCGTTGGTGGATCTCCTGGTCAGGGGCTTCCTGCCGTCGCCTCTGCGCCAGCCGTTCGAGCGGCGGCTGGCCAGCTACGAGATGCGCGACAGCATCAACGAAACGGACGTCGTGTGGGATCCGCCGATCGTCAGCGGCTGCTTCATGCTGTTCCGTACCGACGTGCTCGCACGTCTGCAGGGCTTCGATCCGCGCTATTTCCTGTACTTTGAGGATTACGATCTCAGCTTGCGGACCGGCCAGTGCGCGCGCACCGTCTATGTGCCGCTGGCGCGCGTGATCCACCACGGCGGCGGCGCGTCACGCAAGGGCTTCGCACACATCCGCATGTTCGCGGCGTCGGCGTTCAAGTTCTACAATCGCTTCGGCTGGAGGCTCTGGTGACCCGCATCGTCGTGACGGGCGCCAACGGCTTCGTCGGCCGCGCGGTCTGCCGGCTGGCGCTCGCGGCAGGACATACGGTCACGGCGCTGGTGCGCCGTCCCGGCGGGTGTGTCGCCGGGGTGCGCGAATGGGTACATGACGCACCGGATTTCGCCGGGCTCGTGGACGCGTGGCCGGCCGATCTCGAAGCAGATTGCGTGATCCATCTGGCTGCGCGCGTCCACGTGATGCGCGACGAGTCGCCCGATCCGGATGCCGCGTTCGAGGCGACCAACGTTGCGGGGACGCTGCGCGTGGCCGAGGCCGCGCACGCGCACGGCGCCCGCCGTTTCGTGTTCGCCAGCAGCATCAAGGCGGTCGCCGAGGGCGATCGCGGTGTACCGCTCGCGGAAGACGTCACGCCTGCGCCCGAGGATCCATACGGACGTTCGAAATTGCGCGCGGAACAGGCACTCGCGCAATTCGGGTTGCACGCGGGTGTCGATGTGGTCATCGTCCGTCCACCGCTCGTCTACGGCCCCGGCGTGCGAGCGAACTTCCTGAAGATGATGGACGTCGTGTCGCGCGGACTGCCGCTTCCGCTGGGCGCGATCGCCGCCCGTCGCAGCCTCGTTTACGTCGACAATCTCGCGGACGCGCTGCTGCGTTGCGCAATCGACCCGAGGGCCGCGGGCGAATGCTTTCATATCGCCGACGACGATGCGCCGTCGGTCGCCGGATTGCTGCGGATGGTCGGCGACGCGCTCGGCCGGCCGGCGCGGCTGTTCCCGGTACCCGTCACGGTGCTGCTCGCGCTCGGCAGGCTGACCGGCCGCAGCGCCGCCGTTGATCGCCTGACAGGCAGCCTGCAGCTCGATGCCGGCCGCATGAAGCGCGTGCTTGACTGGCAACCACCGCATACGACGCGGCAGGGCCTCGAAGCGACCGCCGCGTGGTATCGTTCGCGCGACAAACAGAAATAGACAATATGCATCCCGCGATTATCACGTGGCTCATGGCGACCGGAGTGGCTCTGGCCGCCGCCGTCGCCACAACGCTCGTCCTGCGGACGCTGCTCGCCACCGGGCTGGCCTGGCGACTCGCAACCGACATTCCGAACGATCGTTCGCTGCACACGCTGCCGACGCCGCGTGTTGGCGGCTGGGGCATCGTGCCTGTGTGCGTGATCGCGATGCTGTGGCTCGCGCCGTCGATGTGGCTGGTTGCCGTGGCCGCCACGGGGCTGGCCGCGCTGTCGCAGCTCGACGATCGGCGTGGGTTGCCGGCGCGGGTCCGGTTCACCGCGCACCTTGTCGCGGTCGTCGCGCTGATCGTCGTCTATCCGGCCGCCGCACCATGGTGGCTCCTTGCCGGCGTCGGTTTCGGGATGGTCTGGCTGACCAATCTGTACAACTTCATGGATGGCGCGGACGGTCTCGCCGGCGGCATGGCGCTGTTCGGATTCGGCGCCTACGCTGCGGCCGCGCTGGCCGGCGTGCAGCCGGCGCCGGATCTCGCCGTGGGCGGCGCGGCGATTGCGGGCGCCGCATTCGGCTTCCTGCTGCTGAATTTCCATCCGGCGAAGCTGTTTCTGGGCGACGCGGGCTCGATTCCGCTCGGCTTCATGGCGGGCGCGCTCGGCTACTGGGGCTGGCGAGGCGGGGTATGGCCGATCTGGTTTCCGGCGATGGTGTTCTCCCCCTTTATTGCTGATGCATCTGTAACACTTGCGAGACGTTTGTTACGCGGGGAAAAGTTCTGGCAGGCGCACCGGGAGCATTACTATCAGCGCATGGTGCGCTCCGGCACTGGTCATCGGCGTACCGCCATTTACTGGTACCTCGTGATGCTCGCGGGCATAATCACAGGCCTGTGGGCATTGGGCCGGCCGACATTGCAGCAGTGGGGGCTGTTTGTCGCCTGGTATGGCGTGCTGGCGTGTATCGGTTGCGCGATCGACGCGCGCTGGCGACGGGTCGGTACGGCCGCCGAAAACAAATCTTGAGGTCTCCCGCCGATGTTGCGATCCAAAGCATCTTGGCTGTCACTGAGTGCTTTCCTGTTCGACCTGCTGGCGGTTCTTGCCGCATGGTTGTTTGCTTATCTCGTCCGCTTCAACGGTAGCGTTCCACCCGATTTCCTCGGCGGGGCGCTCATGGCGCTGACGTGGGTTTTGCCCGTATACGCGCTGATGTTTCACATATTCGGCCTGTATCGCGGGCTGTGGGTATTCGCGAGCTTGCCCGACCTGATGCGTATCGCGAAGGCGGTGGTCGGCGGCGGCGTGATCGTGATGATCGGCGCCGTGATGTTCCAGCCTGTGCCGATCATTCCTCGCTCGGTGCTGCTCGTGTCGCCGCTTATGCTGTTCCTGGCAATGGGCGGCGCGCGCGCGCTGTATCGCGCGACGAAGGAGTATTACCTGTACGGCGGCCTGGTCGGGAAAGGCAAGCCGGTGCTGGTGCTCGGCGCCGGCACGGCCGGCGCAAGCCTCGCGCGCGAACTGTCGCGCTCCGGCGAATGGCGCCTCGTCGGCCTGCTCGACGACGACGTCACGAAGCAGGGCCGCGAAATCTACGGCTACAAGGTGCTCGGCTCGTTCAACGACCTCAAGCACTGGACCGACGCGATGAAGGTCGAGTACGCGATCATCGCGATTCCGTCGGCATCGGTCGAAACCCAGCGTCGCGTCGCGACCCTGTGCGTGCGTGCCGGCGTGAAGGCGATGGTGTTGCCGTCGCTGACCGCATTGATGCCGGGCCAGGGCTTCCTGTCGCAGGTGCGGAACATCGATCTCGAGGATCTTCTCGGCCGCGACGCCGTGACGATCGATACGCCGCACGTCGAGGCGCTGCTGCGCGGCCGCGTCGTGATGGTCACGGGTGCGGGCGGGTCGATCGGCTCCGAGCTGTGCCGGCAGATCCTGCGCTTCGCGCCTGCGCAGCTCGTCGCATTCGATCTGTCCGAATACGCGATGTACCGGCTGATCGAGGAGTTGCGCGAGCGCTTCCCCGACCTGCCTGTCCTGCCGATCATCGGCGATGCGAAGGATTCGCTGCTGCTCGATCAGGTGATGTCGCGCCATGCGCCGCACATCGTGTTCCATGCGGCCGCCTACAAGCACGTGCCGCTGATGGAGGAGCACAACGCATGGCAGGCGCTGCGCAACAACGTGCTCGGCACGTATCGCGTGGCCCGTGCGGCGATCCGTCACGACGTGCGCCACTTCGTGCTGATCTCGACCGACAAGGCCGTCAATCCGACCAACGTGATGGGCGCGAGCAAGCGCCTGGCCGAAATGGCCTGCCAGGCATTGCAGCAGACGAGCGGGCGCACGCAGTTCGAGACCGTGCGCTTCGGCAACGTGCTCGGCAGCGCAGGCAGTGTGATTCCGAAGTTCCAGCAGCAGATCGCGAAGGGCGGCCCGGTGACGGTCACGCACCCGGAGATCACGCGCTTCTTCATGACGATCCCGGAAGCGTCGCAGCTCGTGCTGCAGGCATCGAGCATGGGGCATGGCGGCGAAATCTTCATTCTCGACATGGGCGAGCCGGTGAAGATCGTCGATCTCGCGTGCGACCTGATCCGCCTGTACGGTTTCTCGGAAGAGCAGATCCGGATCGAGTTCACCGGGTTGCGGCCGGGCGAGAAGCTCTATGAGGAACTGCTCGCGGACGACGAGGCGACGACGCGCACGCCGCATCCGAAACTGCGGATCGCACGTGCCCGCGAGGTGCCGGACAATTTCCTCGACGAACTCCTGCCGTGGCTGATGCAGCATCGCGTGCTGCCCGACGACGAAGTGCGGCGGGATCTGCGCCGCTGGGTGCCCGAGTATCAGACTGCCGCCGTGCCGGCCCTGAAGAGCGTACGGGTCGCGTCGAACCGTTGACGGCCTTTGCCGCGGCGGCGCGGCAGTCGCTCCGAGCAAAAGAAAAGCGCCCCGCGGGGCGCTTTTTTCATGCTTCATGCCGGGCCATGAGCGGTTCAGTGGCTGCGCCGCTCCTTCCTCACTACCATCCATCGCGGCACGCGGAACCGCACGATGCTGAGATACAGCCACACGTAGGTCAGCGCGAACAGCACGACGAACACGAACAGGTGCACCGTGTGCCGCCAGAACAGCGTTGCGGGTATCACCGCGACGAGGCACAGCAGCCACAGGTACGGCGATGTCAGCGAATTGCGGCGCGTGAGGTCGTGCGCATGCTTCGTGCCGACCGCCCAGCGCATCAGCCGCTTGTACACGAGCATGTGCAGGTGCACGCCGTCCGGAATGCCGGGCGACATCCCGCGAATGAATTTCTTCCGGTAGATCGAGAAGCAGGTCTCGAAGATCGGGTACATGAACAGCAGTACCGGGTACCACGCGGATACCTCGCGGTTGCGCATCACGAGCATGATCGCGAGTTCCGCGAGCATGAAGCCGATGAAATAGGCGCCACCGTCGCCGAGGAAGATCAGCCCGGCCGGGAAATTCCACAGGAAGAAGCCGAGCACGGCGCCCATCATGATGATCGACGCGGACATGACGACCGGGTCGCGGACCTGGAACGCCACGTAAGCGAGCGATGCGAACATCATGAAGCTGACCATCGACGCGAGCCCGTTGAAGCCGTCGATGATGTTGACCGCGTTCGCGAGCGCCGCGACCGCGAGCACGGTGATGAACGCCGAAATGGCCGCGTAGCGGAGCAGGAAATCGAGCGGCGGCACGCTGATGCGCGTGACCGCGATACCCATCAGCCAGAACGCGAGCGCGGCCGCGCCCATCGTACAGAGCAGCCGCGCGCGCGGCGACACGCGTTTGGTCAGGTCCTCGACGAGGCCGGACAGAAACGCCGGCAGCCCGCAGGCCGCGATGCCGAGAATACTGCCCGCGATCGTCGGATAGTGCCGGGACAGGATCAGCGCGGCCACGACGACCCCGGCGAGGATCCCGATGCCCCCCACGCGCGGCACGGGCCGCACGTGGAATTTCTGCACGCCGGCCAGGTCGCTGTCGACCGAGAATTTCTCGTGAAGGTGCGCGTAGCGCACGATGAACAGCGTGACGAGCAGGGAGACGATGAAGCCGGACGCGAAGCTGAGCATGGGATCGCTCGAAAAATGGACAGCGGATTATACAAAACCGCGCGGGTTCCCCTCCTGCCATCGCCAGTGGTCGACACACATTTCCTCGATGCCGAGCGTCGCGCGCCAGCCGATGATGTCGGCCGCTGCCTGCGGGTTCGCGTAGCACTCGGCGATATCGCCCGGGCGGCGCGCGACGAGTTCGTACGGCACCGGGCGGCCCGAAGCCTTCTCGAACGCGCGCACGACTTCCAGCACGCTGTAACCCTGGCCCGTGCCGAGGTTCACGACGAAGCTAGCGTCGCGTTTCGCGAGCGCGTCGAGCGCGGCGATGTGCCCCTTCGCGAGATCGACGACGTGGATGTAGTCGCGCACGCCCGTGCCGTCCGGCGTCGGGTAGTCGGAGCCGAACACGCGCAGTTTTTCCAGCTTGCCGACGGCAACCTGCGCGACATACGGCATCAGGTTGTTCGGGATGCCGGCCGGATCCTCGCCGATCAGCCCGCTCGCATGCGCGCCGACCGGGTTGAAGTAGCGCAGCGTCGCGATGCGCCACGTCGGGTCCGACACCTCGAGATCGCGCAGGATCTGCTCGGCGATCAGCTTCGACTGGCCGTAAGGGTTCGTCGCGGACAGCGGGAACGACTCGTCGATCGGCGAGCGCTCGGGCACGCCGTACACGGTCGCGGAGGAGCTGAACACGAACTGCTTTACGTTGCGCTCGCGCATGACCTTGAGCACCGCGAGCAGGCCGCCGAGGTTGTTCTGGTAGTACTCGAGCGGCTTCTCGACCGATTCGCCGACGGCCTTGAGCGCCGCGAAATGGATCGTGCCGGTGATCGGATGCGCGTCGAACACCTTGGCGAGCGCGGCTTCGTCGCACACGTCGACCTGATGGAACGCGGGCGTCTTGCCGGTGATCCGCTCGATGCGGCGCACGGATTCGGCCTTGCTGTTGACGAGGTTGTCGACGATCACGACATCGAAGCCGTTGTCGAGCAACTCGACGGCCGTGTGCGAGCCGATGTAGCCCGCACCGCCGGTAACGAGGATGGTGCCTTTAGCGGTCATTGCAGATGCGCTCCTTCAGAGGGTGATGCCGGTTAACGAATGGATGGTACGCCGGTAGCGTTCGACGACCTGCTGTTCGTCGAATTCCGCCGCGACCTTCTGACGGCCGCGCGCGCCCATCGCGTCGCGTCCGGCCGTTCCGAGTTCGATCATGCGGAGCAGTTGCTCCGCGAGGCTCGCGCTGTCGCGCACACGGCACAGGAAGCCCGTGTCGCCGTCGGCGACGACGTCGCGGCAGCCCGGCACGTCGGTCGCGACGATCGGGCGCCCCATCGCCGATGCCTCCATCAGCGTGCGCGGCACGCCTTCGCGGTACGACGGCAGCACGACGCAGTCGGCCGCCGCGATATGGGGGCGCACGTCGTGCGCTTCGCCGAGATACTCGACGACGCCTTCGCCGACCCACGCATCGACATCCGCGCGGCCGATCGCGCTCGGATTGTCGACGCCGAGCGGCCCGAGCAGCTGGAAGCGCGCGTTCGGGAAGCGCTCGCGCACGACGCGCGCAGCCTCCACGTATTCGCGCACGCCCTTGTCCCACAGCAGGCGGCCGATCAGGATGAAGACGGGGGCGCTGCCGGCCGGCAGCGGCACCGGCGCGAACTGTTCGAGATCGACGCCTTCGCCGTGCAGCAGCCGCGCGCGATCGGGATGCGCGAGCAACTGCTCGTCGGTGAAGGTGGCGAGATCGTCGCGGTTCAGGAACCACACTTCGCGCGGGAAGCGGAACGCGAACCGGTACAGGCGCTTCGCGACGCTCGCCGCGCGGCTCTTCTGGATGAAGACGTAACCAAGCCCCGTCGTCACCGCGATCGACGGCACGCGCGCGAGCCACGCGGCGACCGAGCCGTAGATGTTCGGCTTGATCGTGTAGTGAAACACGAGATCGGGCTGCAGCGCGCGGTAATGACGGAACAGGGCGGCAAGCGTGCCGAGATCCTCGCGCGGGCTCGTGCCTTTCGACGCGACCGCGAGTGCCACGTAGCGGCAGCCCATCTGCTCGAGCAGGGGCACCGTGCGGTCGTGCGGTGCGATCACGATGACGTCGGCGCCGCGCGCGACGAGCGTGCGGATCAGCCCGTGGCGATACGTGTAGATCGCCCAGGCCGTGTTGCAGACGAGCGCGATGCGCAGCGGGGAGGTGGCGGACATGAAAAAAAGAAAAAATAAAGCGTCGAAATGGCCGAAAACGCCGGCTACGCGTCAGGCGGACGGCCGGGCGGCGAACAGCGTCTGCTTGATCCGCTGCAACGTACGGTACGGCGTCACGAAATGCAGCAGGTTCTTGGCGAGGCCGGCCCAGTCGTACGGGTTCAGCGCGTTGAAGTGGCTCAACAGCAGCGTGAGCGTCGACACCAGCTGGCGCCGGCGCTTGGTCGCACTGATCCCGCCCTCGTTCAGTTCGTAATAGAGGCCGAGTTCCGGCAGGTTCGCGCAATCGTAGCGTTGCATTAACCGCAAGAAAAGATCGAGATCCTCGGCCGCACGGTATTTCGCACGATAGTTCCCCACTTCGCGCACGGCGTCGATGCGCAGCATGACCGACGGATGCACGAGCGGCGAGCGCAGAAAGCGCGTGCGGCGCAGCGTGCGCGGATCGGCGGGCGGCGTCAGCATGAAGCGCGGTTCGCCGGCGCGCGACACGACCTGCGTCCACATGCCGACGCAGGCCACGCGCGGGTGGGCGCCGAGATACGCGCGTTCCTTTGCGAGGCGCTGTGGCGCAGCGAGATCGCCCGCGTCGATGCGGGCCGCGAAGCGAAAGCCGCGCGCGGCGAGCGCGTCGATGCCGGCCGCGAGCGCGCGCTCGATGCCGCCGTTCTCCGGCATGCGCAGCACGTCGATCGTGAGGCCGGGCAGGTCGGGCGCGACGATCGGCGGCGTGCTGCCGTCATCGACGATCAGCACGTGCACGGGCGTGTCCTCGCGAAACGATGCGAGGGTCCGAACGACGTCGTCGTGCCCGTTGTAGGCCGGCATCAGCACGGCCACGTCGTCGAGCGGGGTCGGGCAATCAGGGGACGTCATGGTCGCAGCTTGAAACGGATGTAATAAAAGTTGACGGCGGCGGCGGCCAGATAGCCGGCCGCCAGCCCGACGAGCGCGCCGTACAGGCCGAGCCGCGGGATCGCAAACAGGTTGACGAGCGCGGCGATCGCGAGCGCGAGCAGCCATTTCGACAGCAACACGAATTTTGCTTGATATTTGAGAACGATAAGATTGCCTATCGCCTCGATGCCGGCCGGCACCGACAGCCAGACCGCCCAGCGGAAGATGTCGACCGACGCCTCGTAGCCGTGGCCGAACACCTTGCCGACGATCAGCGGGGCGGCGGCGTCGAGCACGAGCGCGCCGGCCGTCATCAGGCAGGCCGTCATCGCGATCAGCCGGACGATGTTGCGGCGCAGCCGCGCGACGTCCTGCACGCGGTAGACGAAGGCGGGCGCGATCGTCTGCGCGAGCATCAGCGCGAGCGTGATCCAGTTCTCGTTGAGCTGCTGCGCGGCCGAGTAGCGGCCGAGATCGGCGAACGACACGTGACGCTCGAGCATCAGGCGGTCGAGCTTCAGGAACAGGTACATGCAGATGAGGCCGAGCCAGAACACGGTGCCGGCCGTCGCAAAGTGCCTGAACAGCGGCTTGTCGAACGTCCAGCCGAGCGAGCCGCCGTTACGATGCCGGTAGTACAGCATCAGCGCGAAACCGATGGCGGCGGCCTCGAGCGCCCACAGCCACGCGAAGCGGGCGGGGCCCGCGGCCGCACGGACGAGCAGCCAGACGAGCAGCGCCTTCGCCAGCGCGGTGACCATGCTGGTGACGAGCTGCGGCTTGCTGTAGGTCATGCTCTGCAGCCACGCGTTGATGACGCCGACGAACGGTTCGCGGAACACCATCGTGACCGCCAGGCCGGCGAGCATCGCGCCGACCAGCGGATCGAAGGCACCCGCGGCGATCGCGATCCAGGTCGCGACGAGCGCGGCGGCGGAGACGGCGATGCGCAGCGCGAATGCGCTGCCGAGTACCGCGCCGAGCTGGGCGGGCGGGCGCTGGACGATGGTCGGGACGAGGATTTCCGCGCCGCACACCCAGGTGAGCGGCGCCAGTACCAGGAGGAGCGTATTCGCATACTGCCATTTGCCGAACACATCCGGCCCGAAATAACGGGCCAGCAGGCCGCTGATCGCGATCGCGACGCCGATCTGCGTGAGCCGTTCGAGCCCCAGCCAGACGAGATTCGCGACGGCCTTCGCGACGTCCGGGTTGCCGAAGCGCTTCAGCATGCGCTGTGGCGGCGTGCGCGCAAGGGGGCCGGCAGGGCGCCCGGGGGCTGCAGGTCGGCGGCGACGGGACGGCTAGGCATTAAAATGGGCGGCATGCGCGTCATCAAAACCCGCGATTATAAGTGGGATCGGGGTGGCTTCCGCCGTTCTGCGCCAGCGGGCGCGCTCCTTGCCGGACGGGCATGTATCATGCGCGGCACCGGCGAGCGGCGGCCAGGCAAGCCAGACAATTTTCCATGCACGCAACTGAGAGAAGTGAATCGATGATCTCCCAATCCATCTTCAAGGCATATGACATTCGTGGCGTGGTCGGCAAGACGCTCGACACCGACACGGCGCGCGGGATCGGCCGGGCATTCGGCAGCGAAGTGCGCGCGCAGGGCGGCGATGCGGTCGTCGTCGCGCGCGACGGCCGCCTGTCCGGGCCGGAGCTCGTCGGCGCGCTTGCCGACGGCCTGCGTGCGGCGGGCGTCGACGTCGTCGATGTCGGCATGGTGCCCACGCCGGTCGGCTATTTCGCGGCGAACGTGCCGCTCGCGCTGAAGGACGGCGAGCGCCGCGTCGATTCGTGCATCGTCGTCACGGGCAGCCACAACCCGCCCGACTACAACGGTTTCAAGATGGTGCTGCGCGGCGCCGCGATCTACGGCGAGCAGATCCAGGCGCTGTACCGCCGCATCGTCGACGAGCGCTTCGAAACGGGCAGCGGCTCGTACGAACAGTTCGACGTGGCCGACCAGTACATTGCGCGCATCGTCGGCGACATCAAGCCGGCCCGTCCGATGAAGCTCGTCGTCGACGCCGGCAACGGCGTGGCCGGCCCGCTCGCGACGCGCCTGTTCAAGGCGCTCGGCTGCGAACTCGTCGAGCGCTTCACCGACATCGACGGCACGTTCCCGAACCACCACCCCGATCCCGCCCACCCGGAAAACCTGCAGGACGTGATTCAGGCGCTCAAGGACACCGACGCCGAGATCGGCTTCGCGTTCGACGGCGACGGCGACCGCCTGGGCGTCGTCACGAAGGACGGCCAGATCATCTATCCGGACCGCCAGCTGATGCTGTTCGCGGAAGAAGTGCTGTCGCGCAACCCGGGCGCGCAGATCATCTATGACGTGAAGTGCACGCGCCACCTCGCGCAATGGGTGAAAGCGAAGGGCGGCGAGCCGCTGATGTGGAAGACGGGCCACTCGCTCGTGAAGGCGAAGCTGCGCGAGACGGGTGCGCCGCTCGCCGGTGAAATGAGCGGCCACGTGTTCTTCAAGGATCGCTGGTACGGCTTCGACGACGGCCTCTACACGGGCGCACGCCTGCTCGAGATCCTCGCGAAGACGGCCGACCCGAGCGCGCTGCTCAACAGCCTGCCGGACGCGATGAGCACGCCCGAACTGCAGCTCTGGCTCGACGAAGGCGAGAACTTCCGCCTGATCGACAAGCTGCAGAAGGAGGCGAAGTTCGACGGCGCCGAGGAAGTCGTGACGATCGACGGCCTGCGTGTCGAGTACCCGGATGGCTTCGGCCTCGCGCGTTCGTCGAATACGACGCCGGTCGTCGTGATGCGTTTCGAGGCCGAGACGCAGGAAGGGCTCGAGCGCATCCAGGAAGACTTCCGCCGCGTGCTGACGGCCGCGAAGCCGGACGTCAAGCTGCCGTTCTGAGCATCGGCGGTCGGCGGGGCGCCCACGGCGCGAGGGTGGGTCCAATCGTCGCGCCGGCCCCGAAAAGCGGCGCATGCCCAAGGCGTGCGGCCGCTTTTTGTCTGTCCGCCCCCCCGGGCGCGATAAAATCGCGTCTTTATGCCTGTCGCCGGCTGCCAGCCGGCGTTTTTTCAGCGTGCAAAAGATCCTGATCGTGCGCGTGTCGTCGCTGGGCGACGTCGTGCACAACATGCCGGTGATCGCCGATATCCGGCGCCGCCACCCCGATGCGCAGATCGACTGGCTCGTCGAGGAAAGCTTCGTCGACCTCGTGAAGCTCGTCGACGGCGTGCGCAACGTGCTGCCGTTTTCGTTGCGGCGCTGGCGCAAGAAGCCGTTCTCGGGCGCCACGTGGCGCGAAATCCGCGCGTTCCGCCAGCGCCTCGCGGCCGAGCAGTACGACCTCGTGATCGATTGCCAGGGTCTCATCAAGACGGCCTGGGTCGCGAGCTGGGCGCGCGGCCCGCTCGTCGGGCTCGGCAACCGCACCGACGGCGCCGGCTACGAGTGGCCCGTGCGTTTCTTCTATCGCAAGCGGGTGCCGATCGCGCCGCGCACGCACGTCGTCGAGCGCTCGCGGCAACTCGTCGCGGCCGCGCTGGGCGACCCGGCGCCGACGCCGGCCGACCCGGTCGACTTCGGCCTCGATACGCGCGCGGCGGCGCTCGCGGTGGCCGCGCTCGGCCTGAACCTGCCGGTGCCGTACGTGGTGTTCGTCCACGCGACGTCGCGTGCCGACAAGCAGTGGCCGGACGCCGCGTGGATCGAGCTCGGTCAGGCGCTCGTGCGGCGCGGCGCATCGCTCGTGCTGCCGTGGGGCAACGACGCGGAGCGCGCGACCAGCGAGCGGCTCGCGAAGGAATTCGGCGCGGCGGCGATCGTGCCGCCGAAGCTGTCGCTGCCGGCCGTGGTCGGCCTGATCGACGGCGCGGCCGCCACCGTCGGGGTTGACACAGGTCTGGTTCACATCGCGGCGGCGCTGAAGCGTCCGACGGTCGAACTGTACAATTTCGCGACGGCCTGGCGGACCGGCGGCTACTGGTCGCCGAACGTCGTCAATCTCGGTACGGCGCGGCAACCCCCGTCGATCGCGCAGGTGAAGTCGGCGCTCGCGGGCTTCGGTCTCCTGTAACGCCCGCCATAGGCACGAACCGGCACGCGCACCCGCACGCACCGGCACGAATCCGCGCGAACCCAAGCGAACCGATCATGAGCGAATCCCAGATCATCGAAGTCCCGTCCGCCGACTGGAGCGGACACAACCTGTCGGCGCCGCGCGAGCAGCTGCTGGCCGCCGTCGAGGAAGGCAAGGTGCTGTATTTCCCGCACCTGCGCTTCGCGATCGAAGGCGGCGAGGAAGCGCTGCTCGATCCGGCGCTCGCCGACCCGAAACGCAAGAACATCAGCCTCGCGCCGAACGGCGGCGCGCTCGCCGGCGTGCTCGGCGACAGCGTCACGCAGTCGGCGGTACGCGCGCTCGTCGCGCGTTTCCAGCAGCAGGCCGGCACGCTCGTCGACGGCCTGTTTCCCGAATACCGCGGCAAGCTGCGCGTCGCGCCGACGAGCCTGCGGCTGATGCAGGTCGAGACGCGCCAGACATCCTGGCGCAAGGACGACAGCCGGCTGCACGTCGACGCGTTCCCGTCGCGGCCTAACTACGGCGAGCGCATCCTGCGCGTGTTCACGAACGTGAACCCGGCCGGCGTGCCGCGCGTGTGGCGCGTCGGCGAGCCGTTCGAGGATGTCGCGAAGCGCTTCCTGCCGCGCATCAAGCCGCAGCTGCCGGGTGCCGCGTGGCTGCTGAACCTGCTGCACGTGACGAAGTCGCCGCGCAGCGCGTACGACCACCTGATGCTGAACCTGCACGACAGCATGAAGGCCGATCTCGACTACCAGAAGACCAGCCCGCAGGAGACGATGCCGTTTCCGCCGGGCTGCGTGTGGATATGTTTCTCGGATCAGACTTCGCACGCTGTGATGTCCGGCCAGTTCATGCTCGAACAGACGTTCTTCCTGCCGGTCGACGCGATGGTTCGCCGCGAATGCGCGCCGCTCGGCATTCTCGAACGCCTGAAGGGCAGGGCGCTGGTTTGAGCGCGCACCTGCTTCGACGCAACACGAGGGCCGCCGCATGCTGCGGGTGATCTATCGCGCGCTGTGGTGGCTCGTCGCACCGATCGCCGTCATCCGGCTCTACGTGCGCTCGCGCAAGGAGCGCGGCTATCGCGAGCACATCGCCGAACGTTTCGGCCACGTGGCGGGCCGCTCGCGCGACGACCGCGCGCCGCTGATCTGGGTGCATGCGGTATCGGTCGGCGAGACGCGCGCCGCGCAGCCGCTGATCGACGCGCTGATGCGCGCGCGTCCCGATGCGCGCATCCTGCTCACGCACATGACGCCGAGCGGTCGCGCGACCGGCGAACAGATCTTCGGCGATCGTGTGCTGCGCTGTTACCTGCCGTACGACATGCCCGGCGCGGTGCGGCGCTTCCTGCATGCGTGGCGGCCGACGCTCGGCCTCGTGATGGAAACCGAGGTGTGGCCCACGCTGATCGACGAGTGCCGCCGCGCGGACGTGCCGCTGGTGCTGACCAATGCGCGGATGTCCGCGCGTTCGTTCCGGCGCGCGGCGAAGTTCGGCGCGGCGACGCGCGACGTGTTCGGCGGCTTCTCGCGCGTGCTCGCGCAGAGCCCGGCCGATGCGGAGCGTCTGACGTCGCTCGGCGCGCGCAACGTCACCGTGCTCGGCAACCTGAAGTTCGACATGACGACGCCGCCGGAACTGGCGGCGCGCGGCCATGCGTGGCGCGATGCGATCGGCGCGCGGCCCGTGTGGGTCGCCGCGAGCACGCGAGAGAACGAGGAGGCGCTGGTGCTGCAGGCGTTCGCCGCGATGCGTACGCCCGGCGCGCTGCTGGTGCTCGTGCCGCGCCATCCGCAGCGTTTCGCCGAGGTCGAGGCGCTCGTCGGGCGCAACGAGCTCAAGTGCGTGCGACGCTCCGCATGGGCGGCCGACGCGGCGGCACTCGCGGCCGGCCGTCCGGCCGCCGAGCCGCTGCCGGACGACGTGACGGTGCTGCTCGGCGATTCGATGGGCGAGCTCGGCGCGTATTACGCGGCCGCCGACATCGCGTTCATCGGCGGCAGCCTGCTGCCGCTCGGCGGACAGAACCTGATCGAAGCGTGCGCGGTCGGCGTGCCGGTACTGATCGGGAAGCACGTGTTCAACTTCACGCAGGCGACCGCCGACGCGGTCGCGGCCGGCGCGGCACTGCAGGTCGAGGATCCGCTCGATCTCGCGCACGTGCTCGACGCGCTGTTTGCCGACAACGCGCGGCGCATCGCGATGGGCGCAGCCGGCGCGGCGTTCGCTTCGCGTCACCGCGGCGCGACCGCGCGCACGGTCGACGTGCTTGCCGCGCTGCTGCCGCCCGCCGAAGCCGGCGCGCATGCGCTGCCGGGCGTGCAGGACGCCGCCGACGACGCATAGACGGCGGGCGGCGCGATGCCGCCCCGGCACACGTGGCGGCGTCGCAGCGCGCCGCTACGCTGCTCACACCGTCAGCAAACCCTTCTTCTCGATGAACGCGATCACGTCCGCGACGCCTTCGAGCGCCTTCAGGTTCGTCATCACGTAGGGCCGCTCGCCGCGCATCTTCCTCGTGTCGGACGCCATCACGTCGAGGTTCGCGCCGACCAGCGGCGCGAGGTCGGTCTTGTTGATCACGAGCAGGTCGGACTTCGTGATGCCGGGGCCGCCCTTGCGCGGAATCTTCTCGCCGCCCGCGACGTCGATCACGTAGATCGTCAGGTCCGACAGCTCGGGGCTGAAGGTTGCCGCGAGATTGTCGCCGCCCGATTCGATGAACACGATGTCGGCGTCGGGAAAGCGCGACAGCATCCGGTCGACGGCCTCGAGGTTGATCGACGCATCCTCGCGGATCGCCGTGTGCGGGCAGCCGCCCGTCTCGACGCCCATGATGCGCTCCTCGGGCAGCGCGCCGGCAACCGTCAGCAGCCGCTGGTCTTCCTTCGTATAGATGTCGTTGGTGATCGCGACGAGGTCGTAGCGCTCGCGCATCGCCTTGCACAGCATTTCGAGCAGTGTGGTCTTGCCGGAGCCGACGGGGCCGCCGATGCCGACGCGCAGCGGCGGCAGTTTCTTCGTGCGGCGGGCGGGGGAGGGTGCGGGTGCGTTCATGGCGTGTGTCGTGTTCAGGAGCGGAACAACCGCGAATACTGGGTTTCGTGCCGTGCGGACAGGATGCCGAGCTGCGGCGCGAACGTGTTGACGGCGTCGGGCGGCGTCGCGAGCGCGCGGCGTACGGCCGCGTCGATCGCGCCGCGCAGCGCGACGATGATGCGTTGCCCGGCGAGCTGGCCGAGCGGCACGGCCTTCAGCGCGGCGGACGTCTGGTTCTCGACCCAGCCGAATGCGTACGCGGCGAGCACGGCGTCGGCGCTCGCGTCGTGCGCGGCGGCCGCGTAGGCGAATGCGGTCGGCAGCGCGATCGGCGACATCGCCGCGAGCGTCGCGCGGCGCGCGGCATCGCCCCATTCGAGCGACGCGCACAGTTGCGCGAGCGACCAGCCCATCTGTTCGGTCTCGCGGCGCAGTTCCGCCGATTCGCGGCTCGCGACGAACCATGCATTTTCCGCGACGAGCGCGTGCGTGTCGTGCGCGTGCCAGCGCGCGAGCTGGTGCGCGAGGAACGGCAGCTCGCCGTGCGCGAGCACGTCGGTCAGGCCGCTGGCGATCCAGTCGCGCGCGGAATCGGCGTCGTGGATCAGGTTCGCGTCGAGCGCGGCTTCGAGGCCCTGCGAATAGCTGTACGCGCCGATCGGCAGCGCCGGCGACGCGAGATGCAGCAGCGCGACGAGTTCAGTGGTGGTCATGGCCGTGGCCGCGCGTGCATCCGGGACCATGCTGATGATCGTGATCGTGATCGTGATCGTGATCGTGATCGTGATCGTGATCGTGATCGTGATCGTGATCGTGCGAGTGCGAGTGCGAGTGCGAGTGCGAGTGCGAGTGCGAATGGCCGTGATGCTCGCCGAACACCTGCTGCGCAAGCGCGTAATCCTCGGCGAACGTCGCATCGTGCCCGTGCTTGTGTCCGCCGCCGTACGCGCCGGCTTCCGGCTGGAACGGCGCCTGCGTTTCCTCGACCTGCGTGCCGAGCCGGCGCAGCATGTCCGCGAGCACCGGGTCGGCCTCGAGCTTCAGGTAGCCGTCGCCGATCTCGACCGGCGTATGACGGTTGCCGAGGTGATACGCGGCACGCATCAGCGTGAGCGGATCGGCCGCGCGCACGCGCAGCACGGTTTCGGCGGCCGCGGCGATGCGCACGAGCGCGCCGTCGTCGGCGACGAGCACGTCGCCGTCGCGCAGGATCGTGCCGCGCGGCAGCAGCACTGCGACGTCTTCGCCGGTGTCGAGCGTCACCGCGAGGCGGCTCTTGCAGCGGGCGTCATAGGCGAGCGTGAGCGTCGGCGCGCGTGCGACGAGCGACGCGGCGAGTTTCACGTTCGGGGCGATACGTTTGTCGAGAGTGCGCATGAAACAGGAACCGGAAACCGGCCATCAGAACAGGAAATAACGCTGCGCCATCGGCAGCACCGTGGCCGGCTCGCAGGTGAGCAACTGGCCGTCGGCGATCACGTCGTAGGTTTCGGGATCGACGCTGATCGACGGGCGCCATGCGTTGTGGATCATGTCGGCCTTCGTCACGTTGCGGCAGTTGCGCACCGGCACGATCCGCTTCGCGAGGCCGTAGCGCTCCGCGATGCCCGCATCGGCCGCCATCTGCGACACGAACGTCAGTGACGTGCGCGCGAGCGCCCCGCCGCGCGTCGCGAACATCTCGCGATAGTGAACCGGCTGCGGCGTCGGGATCGACGCGTTCGGGTCGCCCATCTGCGCCATGGCGATCATCCCGCCCTTCAGGATCATCGACGGCTTGATCCCGAAGAACGCCGGCTCCCACAGCACGAGGTCGGCCCACTTGCCGGGTTCGATCGAACCGACTTCGTGCGCGATGCCGTGCGTGAGCGCCGGGTTGATCGTGTACTTCGCGACGTAACGCTTCGCGCGGAAGTTGTCGTTGCGTGTGCCGTCTTCCGGCAGCGCGCCGCGCTGCACCTTCATCTTGTGCGCGGTCTGCCAGGTGCGGATGATCACTTCGCCGACGCGGCCCATCGCCTGCGAATCCGACGACAGCATCGACAGCGCGCCGAGATCGTGCAGGATGTCCTCGGCCGCGATCGTCTCGCGGCGGATCCGCGATTCGGCGAACGCGAGATCCTCGGCGATCGACGGATCGAGGTGATGGCACACCATCAGCATGTCGAGATGCTCGTCGAGCGTGTTGATCGTGTACGGGCGCGTCGGGTTGGTCGACGACGGCAGCACGTTCGACTCGCCGCACACCTTCAGGATGTCGGGCGCGTGGCCGCCGCCCGCGCCTTCGGTGTGATACGTGTGGATCGTGCGGCCCTTGAACGCGGCGACCGTCGATTCGACGAAGCCGCCTTCGTTCAGCGTGTCGGTGTGGATCGCGACCTGCGTGTCGGTGTCGTCGGCGACCGACAGGCAGTTGTCGATCGCGGCGGGCGTCGTGCCCCAGTCCTCGTGCAGCTTCAGCCCGATCGCGCCGGCCGCGATCTGCTCGACGAGCGGCTCGGGCAGGCTCGCGTTGCCCTTGCCGAGGAAGCCGAGGTTGATCGGCCAGCCGTCGGCGGCCTGCAGCATCCGCTCCATGTGCCACGGCCCTGGCGTGCAGGTCGTCGCGTTGGTGCCGGTGGCGGGGCCGGTGCCGCCGCCGAGCATCGTCGTGACGCCCGACGCGAGCGCCTCGTCGATCTGCTGCGGGCTGATGAAGTGGATGTGCGTGTCGATGCCGCCCGCCGTCACGATCAGCCCTTCGCCGGCGATCACTTCGGTGGCCGCGCCGATCGCGATCGTCACGCCCGGCTGGATGTCGGGATTGCCGGCCTTGCCGATCGCGGCGATGCGGCCGTGCTTGATCGCGATGTCGGCCTTCACGATGCCCCAGTGATCGAGGATCACCGCGTTCGTGATGATCGTGTCGGGCACGTCGGCGGCCACGCGCTGCGACTGGCCCATGCCGTCGCGGATCACCTTCCCGCCGCCGAATTTCACTTCCTCGCCGTAGGTCGTGTAATCGCGTTCGATCTCGATCAGCAGTTCGGTATCGGCGAGCCGGACGCGGTCGCCCGTCGTCGGCCCGAACATTTCCGCGTACGCGCGGCGGCTCAAGCGTAATGTCATGTGCTGTTCCTGAAGAGCGGGGCGCGGTTTACAGCGGCCCCATCACCTTGCCCTGAAAACCGTAGACGGCACGATCGCCCGCGAGTGCGACCAGCTCGACGGTGCGCGTCTGGCCCGGCTCGAAGCGCACGGCGGTGCCGGCCGCGATGTTCAGGCGGAAGCCGCGCGCGGCCGCGCGATCGAACGACAGCGCGTCGTTGACTTCGAAGAAGTGGTAGTGCGAGCCGACCTGCACCGGGCGGTCGCCGGTGTTCGCGACGACGAGCGCGAGCGTCGCGCGGCCCGCGTTCAGTTCGTGTTCGCCGTCGTCGGTGAGGATTTCGCCGGGGATCATGCGGGGCCTCACGGAATCGGGTGATGGACGGTCACGAGCTTCGTGCCGTCGGGGAAGGTCGCCTCGACCTGGATGTCGGGAATCATCTCCGGCACGCCGTCCATCACGTCGTCGCGCGTGAGCAGCGTCGTGCCGTAGTGCATCACCTCGGCGACCGTCCTGCCGTCGCGCGCGGCTTCCATCAGCGCGGCGGTGATGAAGGCGACTGCCTCCGGATAGTTGAGCTTCAGGCCGCGTGCGCGTCGGCGCTCGGCCAGCAGCGCCGCCGTGAAGATCAGCAGCTTGTCCTTCTCTCGGGGAGTCAGTTTCATGAAGGCAAACGTTCAGTAAAACGTAATTTTTATCGGTGCGTGGGCAACGGGGCGAACGCGCGGGTCATCGTAGCACCGCGCCGTTTTGCGTGCGCCGTGTATCGGTTATGTAAGCAGCAAGGCGCGTGCCATGTGCATGGAACGCGGCGCGATGCGCGTTCCTGGTGCGCGATGCATGGGCAACGTGCAGCGCCGGCCGCGGCGCTGCATCGAAACGGTGCGTGGCGCGACCGGGCTCAGGTTTGCCAGAGGCGCAGCGGCCGGGCGTCGACGCCGTGCACGATCGGCCGCAGATGCAGCCAGCAGTCGGTGAAGTGGCGTTGCAGCGCTTCCATCGACGTCGACAGCGCGCGCACCAGCACGACGCCGGGCGTCACGCAGGTCGCGCTCGCGCGCAGCATGGCATCGAACGGCATCCGCGCGGCGAGCGATTCGGCGAGCGCGGCGTCGCATGCGGCGCCGGCGGCCCACAACGTGCCGTAGGCGGGAAAGCCGGCGAGGCCCTGCAGCGCACCGCGCAGCGGATCGTGCGCGTCGAGCAGTGCGCGTTCGGTCCACAGCGGCCGACCGTCGGCATCGACGAGCGCCGCGCTCGACACGATGCGGCCGGCCGACCAGGTTTCGCCGGCTGCTTGCCGGCCGAGCTGCGTCGCGTCCCAGCCGATCGCGCTTGCGCCCGTGCCGAGCGTCACCGTGAAAGCGAGCGACGCATGCGCCGCGTCGAAGAACAGGTTGTTCTGCGGCAGCCAGTCGAGTTTCGCGTGGTCGCCGACCGTGATGCCGATGCGCTGCGTCGCATCGAGACCGTTCGACTTGTACCACTTGGTCGCGCCGGGCGTTGTCAGGACCGCGTGCGTGCCGTCGCCGAGCGCGATGTCGATGTCGAGCCGGTCGCCGCCCGCGACGCCGCCCGGTGGGTGCACGATCACCGCGTGGCAGATCGCATCGCCTTCCGGATACAGCGGCCGCTGCACGCGCAACGGGCCGTCGTGCAGCCGGTGGGCGAGCGTCGTGCGTGCGCCGTGCCGCTCGAAGCCGAGTTCGAGGCGGCCGCGCCACGACTTGGCGACGGCGGGGCGGGACAGCGAGGCATGCGAATCGGGGGCGGACATCGGCGGCGAACGGGAAACGAGGAAGCGGGTGCGAAGAACGTGGATGCTACCGGAACAATAATGCAGATGCGGCGTTCATTGAAAGCGCCGGGTTGGGTCGAATCCCCAATCTTCTGTGTGACAAGCATGGCCGTACATGTCCGATGGCGCGCCATGCCGTGGAGCGTCAGAGCAGTGCGACGGGCCCGAGCGACGCGAGAATGGTGGCACGCTGCTGGCGCGTTTACGCCTGGCTCGGTGGCATGGTGTCGGTCTCCGTGTCGGCTGACGCGTGTTCGCTGTCCAGCGCGGCGAATTTCTCGCGGAGCGCCGACTCCTGCTGTGCGAACACCTCCGGTTTTTTCTTTTTGAGATTCTCGAGGTTGATGAGCTTCCATCTCAGGGCCGGCAACTCGCGCAGATGCGCGTATGGCATCAAGGACCAGTCCGGCTCGGCCCGGACCAGCGATATCAGGAATCGACGATGATTCTCCGTGAGCGATGCGGGTAGTTCCCGATGGAGCCGTTCTTGAGTTGTTTCGAGCACCGCCAGGTCGACGGGTTCGACCGTCATGCCGACGAAATCGGAGTCGTAGGCCTCTGCCATCGAGTGCTTCGGTCCAAACAACACTTCGTGAATCGGCCTGTTATGCCCGGACAGATAGCCCACGAACGCATCCACGATATCCGGGCGCAACCCGTGGTGCGCATACATATGCATCACGTCGAAAAGATCGCGCGGATGCTGGCGGTCCAATGCGGCCACCAGCTTGCTGCCATAGAGCTCCGCGTCGTGAAGCGTCGGGACTTCGACGCTGGTGCTGAAGGTGTCCTCGGCTTGCTTCGTGAGGAGGCGCCGGACGGGGTCGAGTAATGTGCCCCGGAATATGTAGTTGACCTCGACCTTGACGGCGGTCGCGCCGGAAATGACGACGAGCTTCACGTCGTCGCCCTTCGCTTTCCCGGACGACGAGGCGGCCGAGAACTCCGTCGCATGTCCCTCGGCCTCGATTTGCTTCCGGGTTCGATCCAGCTCCTGGTCGATCGCATCGAGCGCTTCTTCGCGGTTCGGGCCTCGATCGGTGAACACGACATCGATATCGACCGACAGACGTGGCATGTCATGGAGAAAGAGGTTGAGTGCGGTACCGCCCTTCATCGCGAAGCGCGGCGTGTCGAAGACGATCGGTGCAATCGAGAGCATCAGCCGGACGGTGTCTACGTAGGTCTGGTTCATCACGGTTTGAGTGTGAGTCGCTTGCCGTTTTTCATCTTGTTCGACCATCGCGTGCCTTCGCCGAGGCGGTTGACGTGCTTCTGGAGTTCTCGTGCCCACGGAAAATCCGCACCTTGTCCAAGGTCCCGCACCAGTCGTACTACCTTCACGCTCGTACAGTGATGTAGAAGTACGTCCAGCGTTTTGACGCGCAGGTTGCGCAATCCGATCACCAGGTTGGATGCTTCCTCTAATGACTGTCCCTTTCCGATGTCGCTTGCAAGCTCCAGTATGGCTCGCTCCGGCACGGAAACAAGCACGTCGGGTTCCCCGGCGGGAAGCTGCGTCAGTCCGAACGAATAGGGCAACGATTCGTCGAACAACGCAGTGGTCTGGTACGTGTAGTGCATGTGCTCCGCGACCCATGAGGGGATGCGATAGGGTCTCGGGCCCCAGAGAATGACTTTCTCTTTGAATGCGATGTTGTGGCGAACGCCTTGCCAGGCGAGGGCTGTTTTGCCGCCGACGTGGATGCCGGGGACGCGTCGGCCAAGATGCGCGATGATGCCGTCCCGAGAGGGCGTGTCGCCGGTCAGCAGGTAGGTACCTTTCGAAAGGCGTTGCAGCCAGCCGGACTTGACCATATGTGACGCCAAAGCCGCGCTCACGCCCATGTTTCGAAGCATTGCAGAATCGATGGGGTAACCGCGCAGGGTCTCCTGCATCAACCGCTGGACTGTTTTATTGCTCATCGTGACGTGATCAGAGCGTTGTCTGATTGCAGTATATATAGAGTATGTTTGATTATCTGCAATTTTATAACGCTATCGCGCCAGATTCACCGGATCCAGTCACGCCTCAAGCCACGCCTCGGGAAGGACATGATCCGGCCGACACGTTGACTGCATGCGAGAAATGCACCGCTTGTTTGATAATCCGAAAATATTCAACGCTCGAATAATAAGGGTCTGAATAAAAAGACCTGATTGCCGGCAGCAGGATGGCCAGCCGGTGTCCATCACACCGCGATCAACTCGCGCACGCCGTTCGTCTCCATGTCCCGCGCATCACCCCCCGCGACGATCTCGCCGCGGCTCATCACCCAGTAGCGATCCGCGATCGAGCGCGCGAAATCGTAATACTGTTCGACGAGCAGCACGGTCATCTTCGATTCGTCGACGAGCTGGCGCAGCGTGCGCCCGATATCCTGGATGATCGACGGCTGGATGCCTTCGGTCGGCTCGTCGAGGATCAGCAACTGCGGGTCGCTCATCAGCGCGCGGCCGATCGCGAGCTGCTGCTGCTGGCCGCCCGACAGGTCGCCGCCGCGCCGCGCGCGCATGTCCTTCAGCACCGGGAACAGGTCGTAGATGCGGTCGGGTACTTTCGACGGCGCCTTGCGGCTCGCCGCGCCGACGAGCAGGTTCTCCTCGACGGTGAGCCGCGGAAAGATGTCGCGGCCCTGCGGCACGTACGCGAGCCCGGCCGCGACGCGCGCATACGGCGGCATCGCGCCGAGCGCGGTGCCGCGCCACGACACGCTGCCGCTTTTCGCGGCAACGACGCCCATCAGGCAGCGCAGCAGCGTGCTCTTGCCGACGCCGTTGCGGCCGAGCAGCACGGTGAGCTTGCCGTCGTCGGCGGCGAGGCTCACGTTGCGCAGGATATGGCTGCCGCCGTAGTACTGGTTCAGTGCTTCGATCTTCAGCATCGCATCAACGTCCGAGATAAGACTCGATCACCGCGTCGTCGCGCTTGACCTGGTCGAGGGTGCCTTGCGCGAGGACCGCGCCTTCGGCCATCACCGTCACGCGGCCCGATTCGCCCGCGAGCGCCGCGACGAATTCCATGTCGTGCTCGACGACCATCATCGAGCAGGTGCCGCGCAGCGTGTTCAGCAGCTCGGCGAGCTCCATCGTCTCGTGGTCGGTCATCCCGGCCGCGGGTTCGTCGAGCAGCAACAGCGCAGGGCGCTGCATCAGCAGCATGCCGATCTCGAGCCGCTGCTTCTGCCCGTGCGACAGCTCGCCCGCCGCGCGATACGCGTCGCTTTCGAGCCCGATCAGCGCGAGCGTCTCCTCGATCTTCGCCTGCGCGGTGCGGTCGAGCCGCGCGCGCAGCGACGCGAGCCAGCCCTTGTCGGTCTGCATCGCGAGTTCGAGGTTTTCCCACACCGGATGCTGCTCGAACACGGTCGGCTTCTGGAACTTGCGGCCGATGCCCGCGCGCGCGATCTCCGGCTCGTTCATTCGCGCGAGGTCGATGGTCTGGCCGAGAAACACCTTGCCCGCATCGGGGCGCGTCTTGCCGGTGATCACGTCCATCATCGTCGTCTTGCCCGCACCGTTCGGGCCGATCACGCAGCGCAGCTCGCCCGCGTCGATCGCGAGCGACAGCTTCTTCAGCGCGCGGAAGCCGTCGAAGCTCACCTCGATATCCTCGAGGTAGAGGATCGTGCCGTGCGACGTGTCGATGCCCGGCGGCACCACGCGCCCCATCGATGCGGTGCCGCTGACGGCGAGCAGCTCGTCCTCGGGCGGCGGCGTGAACTGGTAGAGGGCCGTTCCGTTCATGCACGTTTCCCCTTCGCGAGCACGGTTTCGACGAGGCCCATGATCCCGCGCGGCAGCAGCAGCGGCACGAGCACGAAGATCAGGCCGAGGAAGAACAGCCAGTATTCGGCGAAGTAGGCGGTAAACAGGCTTTTCGCGCCGTTCACCGCGAACGCGCCGACGATCGGCCCGATCAGCGTGCCGCGGCCGCCCACCGCGACCCAGATCGCCATCTCGATCGAGTTGCCGGGCGACATCTCGCCGGGATTGATGATGCCGACCTGCGGCACGTACAACGCGCCCGCGATGCCGCACAGCACGGCCGATACGGTCCACACGAACAGCTTGTACGCGAGCGGGCTGTAGCCGAGGAACATCAGCCGCGTTTCGCCGTCGCGCACCGCGGTGACCACACGCCCGAGCTTGCTGGTGACGATCGCGCGCGCGGCGATGAACGCGAGCACGAGCGTCGCGAACGTCAGCAGCAACAGCACCGTGCGCGTGCCGGGCGACGTGATCGCGAAGCCCGCGATGCGCTTGAAGTCGGTGAAACCGTTGTTGCCGCCGAAGCCCGTCTCGTTGCGAAAGAACAGCAACATCGCGGCGAACGTCAGCGCCTGCGTGATGATCGACAGGTACACGCCTTTCACGCGCGAGCGGAACGTGAAGAAGCCGAACACCCAGGCGAGCACGGCCGGCACGAGCACGACGAGCGCGAGCGCCCACGCGAGATGCTGCGTGCCGCTCCAGTACCACGGTAGCTGGTGCCAGTCGAGAAACACCATGAAGTCGGGCAGGTCGCTGCCGTACTTGCCGTCGCGGCCGATCTCGCGCATCAGGTACATGCCGATCGCATAACCGCCGAGCGCGAAGAAGAGGCCGTGGCCGAGGCTCAGGATGCCGCAGTAGCCCCACACGAGATCGAGCGCGAGCGCGGCGATCGCGTAGCACATCAGCTTGCCGGCGAGCGTCATCGCATACGCGGACAGATGGAACGCGCTCGACTCGGGCGCGACCAGCGCGGCGAGCGGCACGCCGATGCCGATCGCGATGCACAGCGCGATCAGCGCGAGCCACGCGCGGCGCGACAGCAGCGCGGGGCGGGGCGGCAGGCCGAGCGCGAAACCGTTCTCCGCACGCGCGGCGGCAGCGGGCTTCGGCGCGTCGGCGAGCGGCTTCGACAACGAATCGGTGATTGAAGTCATGTCACGCCTCCGCGCTGCGGCCCTTCGGGGCGAACATGCCCTGCGGACGCTTCTGGATGAACAGCACGATCATCACGAGCACCGCGATCTTCGCGAGCACGGCGCCCCAGAACGGCTCGATCGCCTTGCTGACGAGGCCGAGCCCGAAGCCGCCGAGCACGGTGCCGGCGATCTGCCCGACACCGCCGAGCACGACGGCCATGAACGAATCGATGATGTAGTTCTGGCCGAGATCCGGGCCGACATTGCCGATCTGCGACAGCGCGCAGCCGCCGAGGCCCGCGATGCCGGCGCCGAACGCGAATGCGTACGCGTCGACGCGTGCGGTCTTCACGCCGACGCACGCGGCCATCCGGCGGTTCTGCGTGACCGCGCGCACGAACAGGCCAAGGCGCGTCTTCGTCAGCACGGCCCACGCGACGAATACCACCGCGAGCGCAAACGCGAGGATCACGAGGCGGTTGTACGGCAGGATCAGGTTCTGCATCACCGTCACGCCGCCGCTCATCCACGACGGGTTCACGACCTGCACGTTCTGCGCGCCGAACAGCATCCGCGTCGCCTGGATCAGGATCAGGCTCACGCCGAAGGTGGCGAGCAGGGTCTCGAGCGGGCGGCCGTACAGGTGCCGCAGCACGAGCCGTTCGAGCACGATGCCGACGAGCGCGGCCGTCACGAACGACACCGGCACGGCGACGAGCGGATACCAGTCGAACGCGCCGGGTGCGTAGCGCTGGATCAGCGTCTGCACGACATAGGTTGCGTACGCACCGATCATCAGGAATTCGCCGTGCGCCATGTTGATCACGCCGATCAGCCCGTACGTGATCGCGAGGCCGAGTGCGGCGAGCAGCAGCACGCTGCCGAGCGACAGCCCCGCGAACAGCGTGCCCGCGATCTCGCCGCGGCGCTGCAGCGAGTGCAATGCGTCGAGCCCTTGCTGGGCGGCGTCGCGCACACGCGCGTCGGGCTCCGCGTAGCTGCCGTCGGCGTTTTTCGCGACGAGCGGGCGCAACTGCTCGATCATGTCGAGATCGCTGCGCGCGGCCACCACCTGCACGGCTTCGAGGCGCTTCGCCGGATCGGCGTCGTGCAGCGCGGCGATCGCCCACAATGCATCGAGGCGGCGCTTCAGCGCGGGATCGGTTTCCTTCGCACGGGCGCGGTCGATCATCGGCTTGAGTGCCGGGTCGGGCGACTTCAGCAGCGCATCGATCGCGTCGCGGCGCGCGGCGACGTCGGGCGACGCGAGCGCGAGCCCCGACAGCGCGCCCGCGATTTTCGTGCGCAGCAGGTTGTTCAGCATCACGGGCTGCGCGTCGCCGGCCGGCGTCGCGGCCTGCGAGAGCGCGTCGTGTGCGGTGTCGCCGGACTGGATCAGCAGGCGGCCGTCGCCGGTCGCGAGCGCGTCGCCGCTCGACAGCGCGTTGAGCAACGCGACGGCGCGCGGATCGGGATCGGCGGCGAGCCGTTCGATCGCGGCCGTCTTCGCGTCGAAGTCGTCGCCGGCGAGCGCGGCGGTATCGGCGGCCGTCAGCGCGAACGCGGCGCGCGGCAGCCCGCCCGCGAGGGCGGCGCACGCGACGATCGCGACGGCGGCTCGGCGAAAGCGTGTAGGCATCGGGAAATCCTGTCGGGCGTGGAAGGCGGATGCAGGCGGCGATGCGCGGGCGCTTGCGGTGCGTCGGCAAGCGCGCCCGGGGCATCGGCGCCTGCAAGCGGGCGGAGCATCGCGCCGGTGCGCGACGCCCCGCGTCGCGTCAGGCGAGCGTCGTGCGCTGCCGGCGCAGGAACGCCGGGATCGACGTGACGATGTCCGGCTTGCCCTGGTTACCCGCGATGTACGGGCTCCACGGCTGCGCGCGCACGGCCGTCTTCGTCTTCCACACGACGTTGAACTGCCCGTCGCCGCGGATCTCGCCGATCATCACCGGCTTGTGCAGGTGATGGTTGCCGTCCATCGCGAGCGTGAAGCCCGACGGCGCGGCAACCGTCTGGCCGATCATCGCGACACGCACCTTGTCGACGTCGGTGCTCTTCGCCTTCTCGACGGCCTGCTTCCACATGTGGATGCCCACATAGGTCGCCTCCATCGGGTCGTTGGTCACGCGCTTCGCGCCGCCCGGCAGGTTGTTCGCCTTCACCCAGGCGGCGAACTGGTCCTTGAACTTCGTGTTGGTCGGGTTCTTCACCGACATGAAGTAATTCCACGCAGCGAGGTGGCCGACGAGCGGCTTCGTGTCGATCCCGCGCAGTTCCTCCTCGCCGACCGAGAACGCGACGACCGGCACGTCGGTCGCCTTGATCCCCTGGTTGCCGAGCTCCTTGTAGAACGGCACGTTCGAGTCGCCGTTGATCGTCGAGATCACGGTCGTCTTGCCGCCCTGCGAGAAGTTCTTGATGTTCGCGACGATGGTCTGGTAATCGCTGTGGCCGAACGGCGTATAGACCTCCTGAATGTCGGCGTCCTTCACGCCCTTCGATTTCAGGAACGCGCGCAGGATCTTGTTGGTCGTGCGCGGATACACGTAGTCGGTGCCGAGCAGGAAGAAGCGCTTCGCGCTGCCGCCTTCCGCGCTCATCAGGTACTCGACGGCCGGGATCGCCTGCTGGTTCGGCGCCGCGCCCGTATAGAACACGTTGCGCGACATTTCCTCGCCTTCGTACTGCACCGGGTAGTAGAGCAGCCCGTTCAGCTCCTCGAACACCGGCAGCACCGACTTGCGCGACACCGACGTCCAGCAGCCGAACACGCACGCGACCTTGTCCTGCGTGAGCAGCTGGCGCGCCTTCTCGGCGAACAGCGGCCAGTTCGACGCGGGATCGACCACCACGGGCTCGAGCTTGCGGCCCATCACGCCGCCGCTCTTGTTGATGTCGGCGATCGTCATCAGCGCGGTGTCCTTCAGCGACGTCTCCGAGATCGCCATCGTGCCCGACAGCGAGTGCAGGATGCCGACCTTGATCGGGCCGGTGCCCGCATCGGCCGCGTGCGCGAACGGGCTCTTGCCCGCGAGCGCAAGCGCGCCGGCCATCGAACCGAACTTCAACAGACTGCGACGTTTCATCGGGTTCCCCTTGACGTGTTGGATATGCGTGCGCCTTGACGGCGTCGGCCAACGGATAACGCAAGGCATGTGCCAGTCGTGCGGATGCACGCCCGGCGTGCCTGCGCGGGGCAGGGCGGGGCGTCGGGACGGGGCACATGACGCGTCGTGCAGCATGCGCGGTCCGTCGCGGTGCAGGGTCGCGGGCGGAAATGGTGCACGGTTGGGGTTCCCCGTTCCGGTGCCTGCGTGCGGTGCGGGAACGGTCGTGCACCATGACTTCACGCCAAGCGGGGTGGGGCGGCGCGGTACCGTCGCAGGTCAGACGACGCCGAGACGAACCGGAGCGGGAAAGAAAAACGGGCGCGCCATGCGCGCCCGTTCGGCGGGTCGGTATGACCGGCGGCGATGTGCCGGCCGGTGCGGCGGCGCGCGATGCGCCACCGGCGGGATCAGTAGCGCGGGACGGACGGATCGACGTCGCGCGACCACGCGTCGATCCCGCCTTGCAGGTTGTACAGCTTCGTGAAGCCGCGCGACTCGAGGAACATCGCGACCTGCGCGCTGCGCATCCCGTGATGGCACACGCAGACGATTTCCGCTTCGTCGTCGAGTTCTTCGCTGCGCGCGGGAATCTGCTGCATCGGGATCGACACGCTGCCGGCGATGTGCGCGGTCGCGATTTCCCACGGTTCGCGCACGTCGAGCACGACCGGCGCGGGGCGCGCCTTGTCGCCGAGCCATTCCGCGAGCATCGCGGCGGTCAGGATCTGCATGGAGGCTCCGCTGCTCAGAACTTGAAGCGCGACGGCTCGATCGCGTTGACGAGGTGGTCGATGTAGGTTTCGAACACGTCGGCCACGCGGTACTGCTTGTCGTCGATGCGCGTGATGATCTGCGCCTTCATCACCGGACGGCCGCCGACGAATGCCGACAGGCGGCCGCCGACCTTCAGTTGCTCGAGCATTTCCTGCGGCACGACGGGCAGGCCGCCCGCGACGCAGATCACGTCGTACGGCGCCTTGCCGGCCCAGCCGCGCGAACCGTCGCCGAGGACGACTTCCGCGTTGGTCACGCCGTCGTTGCGCAGGTTGTCTTCCGCGAACTTCGCGATGGCCGGATCGATCTCGACGGCCGTCACGTGCCGGGCGCGATGCGCGAACAGCGCGGCCAGGTAGCCCGAACCGGCGCCGATCACGAGCACGTTCTCGTGCTTCTTGACGGCCAGCTCCTGCAGCACGCGCGCTTCGACGCGCGGAAACAGCATCTTGCTGGTGCCGCCCGGCAGCGGCAGTTCGAGGTCGGCGAACGCGAGATCGCGGTATTCGGCCGGAACGTAGTTTTCACGCTTGACGATCGACAGCAGGCCCAGGACGTCGAGATCCAGCACGTCCCACGGCCGGATCTGTTGTTCGATCATGTTGAAACGCGCGTTTTCGATATTCATGGTGTGGTCACGCAGCCTGGTCGGCCATCAGCGGGGATAGAGAAACTTCGTGATTGTACCAAACGGGGCGGCCGCGAAGCCTTCAGGCGGCCTGCAACAGACCTTTACCCCTTGCTCTTCCTGATCTGCGCCTCGAAGGCGAGGTCGAGCTTGCTCGCCTTGCGCGGCTTTTTGGGGCCGAATTCGTCGACGAACTTGACGAACGCGTCGAGCGGCAGCGGCTCGCAGCGCTTCTCGGCGGTGCCGCCCGAGCGGTCGACGAGATAGAACAGGCCGCCCGCCATTGCGACGGCCGCGAAATGCGGGTTGCCGGAGCGGGTCTTCAGGCGTTCGACCGCGTGGGTCGCTTTGGTGGTGCGCATCGTGCGGATTCTGGCGGGGCGTAAGCCCCACACTGTATCAAACCGGCCGCCCGCATGCGCCCGGCCGGCGCCCGGCCGCCCCTAGACCGTGCGTGAATACCGCTGCTGCTGCGTTTGCCCGAGGTACGCGTCGAACGCCATCGCGATGTTGCGCACGACCATCCGGCCGGCCGGATGGATCGTCAGGCGGTCGCCCGCGATCGTCAGCAGCCCGTCGCGCTCGAACGGGCGCAGCGCGTCGAGTTCGCGCGCGAAATGATCGGCGAAGCGGATGCCGTGTGCGGCCTCGACATGCGAGAACGGCAGTTCGAGGTTGCACATCAGCTGCGTGATCACGTCGCGGCGCAGCCGGTCGTCGGGCGTGAGCCGCACGCCGCGCGCGATCGGCAGCCGGCCCGCGTCGAGCGCGGCGCCGTAGGCGGGCAGGTCCTTCGCGTTCTGCGCGTAGACGTCGCCGACCTTGCCGATCGACGACACGCCGAAACCGACGAGGTCGGTATCCGCGCGCGTGCTGTAGCCCTGGAAATTGCGTTGCAGCGTGCCGTTGCGCTGCGCGCGCACGAGTTCGTCGGACGGCCGCGCGAAGTGATCCATCCCGATGTACACGTAGCCGGCCGACGTCAGCATGTCGATCGCGAGGCCGAGCAGCGCGATGCGCGTTTCCGGCGGCGGCAGCGTCGCATCGTCGATCTGCCGCTGCATCTTGAACAGGTGCGGCATGTGCGCGTAGCCGAACACCGACAGCCGGTCGGGCGCGAGTTCGATGATCGTTTCCAGCGTGCGCGCGAAGACGGCAACGGTCTGGTGCGGCAGCCCGTAGATCAGGTCGACGCTCACCGAATGAAACCCCGTCGTGCGCGCGGCGGAGAGCAGGTCGGCCGTCATCGCGCGCGGCTGGACACGGTTGATCGCCTGTTGCACGGCCGGGTCGAAATCCTGCACGCCGAGGCTCAGCCGGTTGAAGCCGATATTGCGCAGGTGGACGAGCGTGGCGGGCGTGACCGTGCGCGGATCGATCTCGATCGAGAATTCGGCGTCGGCATCCGGCGCGAGCGCGAAGTGCTCGCGCGTGGCCGCCATCAGCTCGGCCGTTTCGTCGTCGGACAGGAAGGTGGGCGTGCCGCCGCCCCAGTGCAGCTGCGTGACCGGGCGTGCGGGATCGAACAGCGCGGCCTGCAGCGCCATCTCGCGCTTGAGCTGCTCGAGATACGGGCGTGCGCGGCGGCGGTTGTTGGTCGCGATCTTGTTGCAGCCGCAGTAGAAGCACGCGGTGTTGCAGAACGGGATGTGGAAGTACAGCGACAGCTCGCTCGACGAGGCGCCGGGGTCGCTCGCCGCGCGCTGGTAGTCGGCCGGGTCGAAATCGTCGCGGAACTGCAGCGCGGTGGGGTACGACGTATAGCGCGGCCCGTTCGCGCCGTATTTCGCGAGCAAATCGGGACGGAACATTGAGTCGGCAGAACCGGAACGCATGATGGTCTCGCGCTTTTTAGATGCTTTCGAGTATATAAACGCGCGATTGAGCTGCATTGTGTAATAACGTCGCAGCCGGCGATGGCACAATGCGGGGTGGGCTGCCGGCACCGCGTCCGGTTGCCGCACCGTTTTTTGTTGTTCGTTCGAGAGAGCCGAGTGTCCGTCGAAATGCCTGTCCGCCCGGCGCCTGCCGATGTCCCGCCGCCGCATGCGTGCCGCGAGGGCTGCGGCGCGTGCTGCATCGCGCCGTCGATTTCCAGCCCGATTCCGGGCATGCCCGACGGCAAGCCGGCCGGTGTGCGCTGCGTGCAGCTCGGCGACGACCTGCGCTGCCGGATCTTCGGCCGCCCCGAGCGGCCCGCGTGCTGTTCCGGGCTGCAGCCTGCCGCGGACATGTGCGGCGCGTCGCGCGACGACGCGCTCGCGTGGCTCACGCGTCTCGAGGCCGCGACGCGGCCGTCGCAACCAGGAGAGTGTTCAGCATGACCGCACCTTGCGCGCCCGGCCGGCGCCGTTTCCTCGCCGCAACCGTCGGCGCCATCGGCGTGACGCTGTCGCTCGCCGCTTGCGCGTCGACCTTCCCGTTCATCCCCGATCACTACACGTTCTCGCGCGGCGACGTGCAGAAGGCCGTCGCGCGCAAGTTCCCGTACCAGAAGACGGTCGCGCAGGTCGTCGACGTGTCGCTCGCGAACCCGGCCGTCAACCTGCTGCCCGACCAGAACCGCGTCGCCGTGCAGCTCGATGCGCATTTCGCGAGCCCGTTCCTGCGCGCGCCCGTCAGCGGCAAGTTCACCGTGTCGGGCCAGCTTGCTTACGACGCACCGAGCCGTTCGGTGGTGCTGAAGTCGCCGGCCGTCGACAGCCTCGCGCTCGACGGCGACGCGCAGATGTACGCGCAACAGGTCGGCGCGGCCGCCGGCCTGCTCGCGACGCAGTTGCTGACCAACTATCCGATCTACACGTTCAAGCCCGAACAGCTGCAATTTGCCGGGGTGAACTACGAACCCGGTACAATTACGATTCTTACAAACGGCATACGCGTGGCGATCGTCGAAAAGTGACGACGAACCGCGCCCGGCCGGAGGGGGGCCGCGCGTGGAAGAGTGGCCCATTCATTCGACCATTTCGGAGTTGGGCCACGAATGGACTGGATCCTGATCTGCAAGGCTTTGATCCTCGGCGTCGTCGAGGGGCTGACGGAATTCCTGCCGGTGTCGAGCACCGGTCACCTGATCGTCGCGGGCAGCTTCCTGAATTTCAACGATTCGCACGCGAAGACTTTCGACGTCGTGATCCAGTTCGGGGCGATTCTCGCCGTCTGCTGGGAATACCGGCAACGGATCGCGTCCATCGTATCCGGGCTGCCCAGCCGGCCCGATGCGCGGCGCTTCACGCTGAACGTCGTGATCGCGACGATTCCCGCGATCGCACTCGGCCTCCTGCTCGAGAAGAAGATCAAGGCGGTGCTGTTCTCGCCGGTACCAGTCGCGTTCGCGCTCGTCGTGGGCGGGGCGATCATCCTGTGGGCCGAGGCGCGGCAGCGCGAACGCAGCGAGCCGCCGCGTGTGGTGGCGGTCGACGCGCTGACCCCGCTCGATGCGCTCAAGGTCGGCATCGCGCAGTGCTTCGCGCTGATTCCCGGCATGTCGCGCTCGGGCTCGACGATCATCGGCGGGATGCTGTTCGGTCTCGACCGGCGCGTCGCCACCGAATTCTCGTTCTTCCTCGCGATTCCGATCATCTTCGGCGCGACACTCTATGAAACCGTCAAGGACTGGCAGGCGTTCACCGTCGATTCGCTCGGCCTGTTCGCGCTTGGCCTCGTCGCCGCGTTCGTCAGTGCGTTCGTGTGCGTGCGCTGGCTGCTGCGCTACGTCGCGACGCACGATTTCACGGTGTTCGCGTGGTACCGGATCGCGTTCGGGCTGTTCGTGCTGCTGGTCGGGTACAGCGGCTGGCTGAACTGGGCGTGACGCGGCACGGAGGCGGGCGCGCCTCCAATGAGAAAAGCCCGATCGGCAGATAACCGATCGGGCTTTTTTTATCCGGATCCGGGCGGCCTGCGCCGCCGCGGCGGGAAGGCTCAGCCTGCGCGCTTGCGGAACACCAGGTCCCACACGCCGTGGCCGAGGCGCAGCCCGCGCCGTTCGAACTTCGTGACCGGGCGGTAGTCGGGGCGCGGGGCGTAGTCGGCGGCGGTGTTTTCGAGCGTCGGTTCCGCGCCGAGCACTTCCAGCATCTGCTCGGCGTAGTTCTGCCAGTCGGTCGCGCAGTGAATGTATGCGCCGGGCTTCAGGCGCGACGCGAGATGCGCGACGAGCGGCGGCTGGATCAGCCGGCGCTTGTGGTGGCGCGCCTTGTGCCACGGGTCGGGGAAGAAGATGTGCACGCCGTCGAGACTTTCCGGCGCAAGCATGTGCTCGAGCACCTCGACCGCGTCGTGCTGGATGATGCGGATGTTTGGCAGATCCTGCTCGCCGATCAGCTTCAGCAGCGCGCCGACGCCCGGCTCGTGCACTTCGACGCCGAGGAAGTCGTCGCCGGGGCGGTTCGCGGCGATTTCCGCGGTCGACGCGCCCATCCCGAAGCCGATCTCGAGGATGCGCGGCGCGCTGCGGCCGAACACCGCATTCCAGTCGGGCAGGTCCGGTGCATACGGCACCACGAAGCGCGGGCCGAGTTCGTCGAGCGCGCGGCGCTGGCCGGTCGACACGCGGCCGGCGCGCGTCACGAAGCTGCGGATGCGGCGGTGGTGCAGCGGATTGACGGTGTCGGCGCCTTCGGCGGCTTCGTCGGGAATGGCGTCGTCGTGCGGCGGCAGGCCGGCTTCGTTCGGATCGTCGTGCATCATCGGTACAGAGAAAGGCTCGGTTGCGGGCGAGGGCCCGTTGCGCGCAGCAGTGCGCAGGGTGAACCGGCACATGGTACAAAAAAGCCGCCTTCGACGAGGCGGCTTTTGCGCAGGCTGCGATGCAGCCGGAAAGTGGAGCGGGCGATGGGAATCGAACCCACGTCATCAGCTTGGGAAGCTGAGGTAATGGCCATTATACGACGCCCGCAGAACGCGCAATTCTACAGGGGTTCGGGTCGGGATGGCAAGCGGGAGGTTCGGGGCGGTGGCAGCGAAACTGGCATGGCTCGATGCCGGGGCGGTGGTGTCGCTGGCTTTGATGAGTGATCGTGCGTGCGGACTGCCTACCGATCCAATTTCGGTCGGAGCGCTCGCCTGCTTGGCGGAATGTCTATGAGTTGGTCGAGTGGACATGCGTAATGAGAAAAAGTTACGGATCCGCTATGATCACGTATCAGCACCTTCGCGAAGGATTTATATATGTCACTGGTTGAGCAAATTAATAAAAAGCGTCGTGAGATTAAGACCGACGGCTATCCGATGTCGATCGGGGAGTGGGTAAGTATGTATGAGCGCGAAGAATTGGATATACATCCTGAGTTCCAACGCTTTTACAGATGGACGTCGGCGCAGAAGGCTGGGTTGATTGAGTCCATTCTTCTTGGTATCCCTTTGCCGCAGATATTCGTAAGTCAGCGCTCAGACGGAGTGTGGGACGTCGTTGATGGGCTGCAGCGGCTTTCGACTATTTTTCAATTTATGGGAATCCTTCGAGATGAGGATGGTCAACGGATGGAGCCGCTTGCCCTCGAAGGCACAAAATATCTTCCAGCATTGAATGGTGTTTTATGGGAAAGTGCAGATAATCCAAGGCACGCTCTTCCCAAGGAACTCCAGTTGGTGATTAAGAGGTCGAAGATTGCCGCGAGTATCGTATTGAAGGAGAGTGATGAGTCGGCAAAGTATGACCTGTTCCAACGTCTTAATACCGGTGGTTCCGAACTCAGTCCGCAGGAAGTTCGGAACTGTCTCCTGGTAATGATTAACAAATCGTTCTTCGAGTGGTTGAAGGAGCTTCCTAGGTACGAGCCATTTATTGCCACTACTGCACTTAGTGATCGCCCCCTTGAAGAAGCTTATGACGTTGAGCTCGCACTTCGATTTATTATTCTTGCTCGTATTCCAGAGGTGGAGATCAAGTCGATTGGTGATGTTGGTATATTCTTGACTGACCGTGTCTCCGAAGTCGCGCAGAATAAACGATTCAGGCGAGGTGAAATAAAGCAATTGTTTGAAGATACATTTGACGTGCTCGCGCAGATTCTCGAAGACGAGGCGTTTAAACGGTACAGTATTAAGAAGAAGAGGCATGAGGGGGGGTTCCTTCTGTCGATGTTCGAGGTGGTTGCACTTGGCGTGGCATACAACATCGCCGAAGGCACACTTTGCGAGCAGAAAGAAATTCCCAAGCGTGCTAGATCTATCTGGTCGAACAAGGCCTTCACTGATTGGGCGACCTCCGGAGTTAATGCAAGCCGTCGACTTCCGCGCCTAATTCCTCTTGGTCGAAAGCTCTTTTCCAATGCGGTCTGATTATTATGATCCGCACTGTTAACGATTTGGTGGATCGGGTCGCCGCTGAATTGGTATGGCGGCGAAGGGAGTTGACGGATATGAGAGCCTTGGTACAAGAGGGCGGTCTCAAGAATCAAGTGCAACGTTTAGCCAACCCGGCGGTAGCTAATTCCGTCGCCATGGCCTCTTCGGGGGTTTTCCAGTTGAGGGTTTGACGAGGGCGTCCGTTCATCAGCTTGGCAATAT